>NZ_JAKUFF010000007.1:0-108874 GCF_022663305.1 Bacillus cereus group sp. BfR-BA-01408
TTCAAGGGCCAACGGGCGCTACTGGTATAGGAGTTACAGGACCTACTGGGCCTACTGGACCTAGCTTCCCTATAGCAACAATTGTTGTAACAAACAACATTCAACAAACAGTACTACAATTTAATAACTTTATCTTCAGTACTGCAATTAACGTAAATAATATTATCTTTAATGGCACAGACACAGTTACAGTTATCAACGGTGGTATTTATGTAATTAGCGTATCCATCTCTACAACTGCACCAGGATGTGCGCCACTCGGAGTAGGAATTTCAATAAATGGAGCAGTTGCAACTGACAACTTCTCTTCAAATTTAATAGGCGACTCACTTTCATTTACTACAATCGAAACATTAGCTGCAGGAGCAAACATTTCTGTCCAATCTACTCTTAACGAGATTACGATCCCTGCAACAGGAAACACTAACATTCGTCTAACTGTATTTAGAATCGCTTAAATTTCACTATTTATTGTTTATGGCAAATAAAAAAAGAGCGAGAAACTCGCTCTTTTTTTGTTATGTACAATAATTTATTACTACTCTAATTCAATTGAAACATTTTTTTGTGGTACAAATGTAGAAATTGCATGTTTATAAATAAGCTGTTGCTTACCTTCTGTTTCCAGTAGGACTGTAAAATTATCAAATCCTTTAATTAACCCACGAAGCTGGAAACCATTTAATAAGTACAGCGTAACAAACGTATTCTCTTTACGGAGTTGATTTAAAAACTGATCTTGAATATTGATTGATTGCTTCATGTCGAATCCTCCTCTTTTTCTCTACTTACTATTATTCGACTTTAGTTGTAGCTTTCCTTCTATGTATCGTAAAATTTCTGACGTTTTTTCACCGTCTGTAACATCAAACCATGTGACATCCATCTTATTACGGAACCACGTTAATTGACGTTTTGCATAACGACGTGAATTCGTCTTTAATTGTGATACCGCTTCTTCTAAAGAGACACGATCCTCAAAATAATCATATATCTCTTTATACCCAATCGCTTGAATAGATTGACAATCTCGTATCCCTCGATTATACAACCCTTCTACTTCTTCTAATAAACCTTGGTCCATCATTATATCAACTCGTAAGTTAATGCGATCGTATAGCATTTCACGATCCATTGTCAAGCCAATTAAGGAAACATCGTATAATAACTCGTTTTCTTGTTTTTCAAGTTGATCACTCATTTTTTCACCCGTCGTGTGGAAAATTTCTAACGCCCTAATGACACGGCGTACATTATTTGCATGAATACGCTCAGCGCTTTCTGGGTCTACTTCCTGTAATTTCTTATGTACATATTCCATACCACGTTCTAATGCTAACTTTTCCATTTGTTCTCGGTATATAACATCACCAGCATCATCCGTAAACTGATAATCGAATAAAACAGATTGTATATACAGACCAGTTCCACCAACGATAATCGGCAATTTACCACGCTCTGTAATCTCGCGAATATGCTTACGAACACGTTCTTGAAATTCGGCAACCGAAAATGATTCTTCCGGATTTTTTATATCAACCATATAATGTGGAATTCCGTCCATCTCTTCTTTCGTCACCTTTGCGGTTCCAATATCCATCGTACGATAAATCTGCATGGAATCTCCACTTATAATTTCACCATTTAACGCTTTGGCAAGATCAATACTTAACTTCGTCTTCCCAACAGCAGTTGGTCCAATGATGACAGCAACTTTTTCACGTTGCACTTCTCCCATATCATTCAACTCTCTTTATGTAATGTACTCCATCTATTGATTATATCCAATCTTACCAATTTTAACGGCATGATTGCAAGTTCTTTCATTACGGTACATGAAATTATAAATAAAAAAGAACATAGTTTGTCCAATTCCGCATATACATGATTAAAAATACCTTCGAGAGGATGAGTTAACTATGAAACAATCCACTATCAATTTTTCATCTTTGACAAAAGACCTCATTTTAGCTACTGCTACAAAAGAACACAATTGTTCACAAGAAGAATTATACTTTGCCTTAAATTGTTTACTACGTTCTTTTCATTCTGCTCTCCAAGAAACAACATTACATCTAGAAAATAAAGATACAGAGTATATACAAAACCAATTTTGCAGTGCATATAAAATTATTACAGGTAAAACTATTTACCCTTTTCAATAATCCATAAAAGGCGGTTGCTTACATACTTTCAAGCAACCGCCTTTTATATTAATACATATACACTACTCTATCACTTTCACTTTTACAGATTTGCGCCCCCAGCTATTCGCACTACCATCTGAGCCAACTAAAACATCAATACGATTTCCTTTAATTGCCCCACCAGTATCTCCAGCAATCGCTTCTCCATATCCTTCTACCCATACTTTTGATCCAAGTGGAATTACTTTAGGATCAACAGCAATTACTTTCATATTTGGATTCGCTGTTAAATCATGCCCCATTGCAGTTAATACACGACCACCATACGAACCATTCTCACTCGGATCTGCTGTATATGCTGTCGCTTCTACCGTTATTTCACGTCCACCAGCCGGTGCACTTGTTTCATTAGATTTCGCAACTTGTTTCGTAGTTGACTGCTGTTTTGCCACAGGTTTACTTGATTCTACATTCTTAACAGATTCTTTACCCTTAACTACTTTATTACTTTTAACCGGCGTATTTACTCTTTCCGGCGCTTCTTCTTTCGTTGCAACTTCTTTCTTTTCAATCACTGGTGCCGTTCCTGTTAAAAATGGCACATGAACATATCCTGTTTTTCCATTATAGTCAAATTGCAACCATTCATTTTGAACTTGATTTGTCGTTTCAATTACATCATTTTTATTCAGTTTACCAAGAATTTCTGAGTCAGTATTCGCTCCAGCGCGAACATTTAACACACCCGCCATCACATAATATGTACTTTTTGTAAATTCAGCACTTACAAACGCTTCTTGACCATTTAATTTAATTTTTGTCCATCCGTTTTCTGTATTTACAACATCTAATTTATTTCCACTTAACATTTTACCTACAAGCTTAGACTCTACAGTTGGGTTTTCTCTAACATTTAATACGTCTGTTGTTACAATCGTTTCTGCTTTCGCAGAACCTGCAAAAATCCCAAGACCAAAAACTGCCGCCGTTGCTATACCTAATAATTTTTTCATGAATAGCCTCCATTTGCTTTGTTTTCGTATTTTTATTATAGCAACAGATTTTTAGTATTTTTCGAAATCACACAATTACAAACCATTCGTAATATGCGATTAATGAGTTGTAACATAAATTTCCATATTAATAAATCCCATTTCTAATAGAATCTTCAATAGTTTTCATATATTTTCCACATACAAGCACCAGGATTTTTTTCCAGAAAAAATTACAGTATTACTTTTTTGTTACAAAAAAATCATATTTCATTACATCTTTTACCAAAATTCATCATTCTCCAATTATTAACCTCCTTTTTTGTAATAAAAAGGAGCAGCTAATAAAAGCTACTCCCTTTACACGTATTATTTAACTTTCTTTTTCCAAATTCCCATCATAAGAGCAGAAACAACTGCCCCTATCAATATCGAGAAAATATATAACACTGGTTTATTGACTAAAGCGATAACAAACAATCCACCATGCGGTGCTGGTAATGTAATTTGGAATAACATTGATAATGCACCTGCAATACTTGAACCGACAACACAACTGACAATTACCCGAACCGGATCTGCTGCTGCAAATGGAATCGCACCTTCTGTAATAAACGATGCCCCCATAATATAATTTGTTAAACCAGACTTACGTTCCGCTTCTGTAAACTTCGATTTAAAGAAGGTAGTTGCTAACGCAATTGCAAGCGGTGGCACCATACCACCGGCCATAACCGCTGAATGCACCCCAAAGTTCTTCGCTTCTATCGCAGCAATACCAAACGTAAATGCTGCTTTATTAATTGGACCACCCATATCAATTGCCATCATCGCACCTAAAATAAGACCTAGTAATATAGCATTTGTACCGTTCAAACCATTTAACCATCCTGTTAACATTTCATTCAATGCTACTACAGGCGGAATTACTACTTTTTGCATAACAACTCCTGTAATCAATAATCCAAAGACTGGATATAACAAAACAGGCTTAATTCCTTCTAACTGTACTGGTAACCCTGAAAATAATTTTTTCAATCCTAAAACAACATATCCGGCTAAGAAACCAGCAATTAATCCACCTAAAAATCCAGCATTCGCATGTGCCGCTAAAAATCCTCCGACAACACCAGGCATAAAACCAGGACGATCAGCAATAGAACTAGCAATAAATCCTGCTAAAATTGGTACAAGGAATAGAAATGCCCCTGTTCCCCCTCCTCCAATAGACATGAACAATTCAGCTAAAGGACCTTCTGCTTTTATACCACCAAACGAAAACGCTAGCGCAATTAAAATCCCGCCACCAACAACGAATGGAAGCATATTACTTACGCCGTTCATTAAATGCTTATAAATTCCTAATCCTTTTTCTTTCTCCGTATTTTCTACCTTTCCATCCTCTTTTACACCTTTAAAGATTGGTGCATCTTGTTTTACAGCCCGATTAAGAAGCGTCTCCGTTTTTCTAATCCCATCAGCGACTGGCACTTGAATAACATGTTTCCCAGCAAAACGGTTCATTTCTACTTGTTTATCTGCCGCAACAATTATAGCCGTTGCGCGTTCAATATCCTCTTTCGTTAAACCGTTTTTTATACCTGTTGATCCGTTCGTTTCAACTTTAATTGCAATTCCTAGCTCTTCTGCTTTTGCTTTCAAGCTATCTGCAGCCATATATGTGTGAGCGATTCCAGTCGGGCAAGCTGTAACAGCTAATACGTACGGTTCATTCCCTTCTGGTTTTGCAACTTCAACCTCTTCTTCTTTTTCATTTTCTTTTTCATCAAATAAACGAAGAAGTTCTTCTTCATCCTTCGTTTCTAACAATTGCTTACGAAACCCTTCATCCATTAATAGTGTAGATAGGCGTGATAACGTTTCTAAATGCGTATTATTCGCCCCTTCACTCGCAGCAATCATAAAGAATAAATGCGCAGGTTGTCCGTCAAGCGATTCATAGTTGATACCGCTTACACTTCTACCAAAACAAATCGCTGGTTGCTTAACAGCTTTTGTTTTCGCATGAGGTATAGCAATCCCTTCACCAATGCCGGTTGTACTTTGTGACTCCCGCTTTAAAATAGCTTCTTTAAATTCAGCTTTGCTATTTAAACGATTTGCCCCGTTTAATTTCTCAACTAACTCATCTATGACAGCTTCTTTATTTGAAGCTGTCAAATTCATAATAACTGTATCCCTTTTTAATAGTTCTGTAATTTTCATATGTTGCTTCCCCCTATCGCTTAGTTACAATTACTTGCGACAATAATTCTTCTACTTTTTCCTTTTCACATAAATCGGCTGAAAATGCTGTTGCACTCCCTGTTGCAACGCCATATTGAAATGCCTTTTCAATATCTTTTGTCTGTTCATATCTTCCTACAAATCCCGCAACGAGAGAATCTCCAGCCCCAACCGAATTAATTACAACACCTTTTGGAATAGTTGCTTCATATATACCTTCTGCCGTAAATAATAAAGCCCCATCTCCAGCCATTGATACGATAACATGCTCTACACCTTGTTCAACTAATTTTCTTCCATATGGTAAAACATCTTCTACTGTGGAAATCTCTACTCCGAATAACTCACCAAGTTCATGATGATTAGGCTTTATTAAAAATGGTTTATTTTTAACTACATGCTGCAAGGCACTACCACTTGCATCTACTACTACACGAATGCCTTTTTCAGCTCCGAACGCTGCGATTGATTCATAAAAAGTAGTTGGGATAGACGCTGGTACACTTCCAGCTAGTACAACACAATCTCCCTGCTCCATACTTTCAATTTGTTTCATTAATTGTTCAAATTGTTCCTTAGTCACACTAGGACCTTGTCCATTTAATTCTGTCTCTTCTCGTCCTTTTATTTTCACGTTAATTCGAGTATCTTCGCTTACTTGGATGAAGTTTGTTATTACACCTTCTGTCTGTAATACATCTTTAATAAATCGACCGGTAAATCCACCAGTAAATCCAAGCGCTACATTTTCAACACCTAAACGATGAAGAACGCGAGAAACATTAATTCCTTTTCCTCCAGGAAACTTCATATCTTTCTCCGCTCGATTTACTGCGCCTAAATCTAAGGAATTAACTTGTACTACATAATCAATAGATGGATTTAAAGTTACTGTATAGATCATTGTTTATCAGCCTCAATTACATTGGTTTGTCTTTTATATTTTTCTAAATCAATTTCTAAATGGTTTGTAATAATATTTGCCTCTTCCACATTGGCAATTTTCGCAAACGCAACTTCCGAAAACTTACTTTCATCTATTAAGAAATATCCTTCATTTGCTAATGTTAATGCCATTTGCTTTAAAAGTGCCTCTTCTGGATCTGGTGTTGTAAAACCAAGCTGTTCATGTACACCATTCGCTCCTAAAAAACATTTATCAAAACGATACTTCTGCATACTTTCCTGCGCCATTGCACCGATTAAAGCTTTCGTCCTACTCTTCATCATTCCGCCTAGTAAATATGCACGAATATTATTTTCAACTAAAGCTTCAATATGCATAAGTCCATTCGTAACAACGGTAACATCTTTATTTATTAAAAATGGAATCATTTCAAATGTTGTACTTCCTGCATCTAAATAAATACAATCACCTTGTTCCACAACGTTAGCCGCATACTTCGCAATTTGTTGTTTTATTTGAATGTTTTTGGATGATTTTTCAACCATCGTTGGCTCCTGTCCTTTTCCCGTTAAAACAGCCGCACCACCATGAACTCTTTTTAATAACCTTTGCTTTTCCAATTGTGCTAAGTCACGACGAATTGTTGATTCAGAGCTTTCTGTTCTTTCCACTAATTGTTGTAATTTAACAACCTTCTGCTCTTTTACAAGTTGCAATATCATTTGATGACGTTCAGGAGTTAACATTTCATTCACCTCTTCTTTGATTACAGTATAATGAAAACGACCACAAAAATCAACCATAAACATTCACAAATAATCAAAATCAGTCACAAACAGTTATAAACAACAAAAAAGAAACCCATTGGATTGTTATATCAAATGGGTTCCTTTACTCGCTTCACTTATAGGGAAGCTTTATATATGCTTAAAACATCGTCTTTATTTAATTTTTTAAAGTTACCAAATTCGCCATAAGCCATCGCTTTATCCGCCATTACATCAATTTCATTTTCTCCAATAGCATAATCAGATAACGTTACTGGTGCCTCAATTGAAGTCCAAAATTGACGTAACGCCTCAATTCCTTCTAACGCAATTTCTCGATCAGTCTTTCCATCTGTTTCTACATCGAATACACGAATAGCGAATTGTTTAAAACGACTTACATTTTCATCTACAACATGTTTCATCCAGTTCGGGAATAAAATCGCAAGGCCACCTCCGTGTGGTATATCATGAACCGCAGAAACTGCGTGCTCAATATTGTGTGTTGCCCAGTCTCCTTTTACTCCCATCGCTAAAATACCGTTTAGCGCCATAGTACCGCAGTATAAAATAGTTTCTCTATGCTCATAACTTTCTAAATCACTTAAAAGCTTAGGGGCAGTTTCAATTACTGTTTTTAAAACAGACTCACAATAACGATCTTGTAATTCTGTATTTGTTCCGTGGTGGAAATATTGCTCTAATACGTGCGACATAATATCTACCATACCGTAAATTGTTTGATCCCTCGGTACAGACGCAGTATGAACGGGATCTAAAATTGAAAATTGCGGGAAAGTAACTGGACTACCCCAACCATATTTTTCATTCGTTTCCCAGTTTGTAATGACAGAACCAGCATTCATTTCAGATCCTGTTGCTGCAAGCGTAAGTACAGTACCAAATGGTAATGCCTCACTAGCAAAAGCTTTTTTCGTTACAATATCCCACACATCTCCATCGTACTTACTACCAGCAGCAATTGCCTTCGTACAGTCAATTACACTTCCTCCACCAACTGCTAAAATAAATTCAACACCGTTATCTTTACAAATTTGAATTCCTTTCTTTACAGTTGATACACGTGGATTCGGTTCAACGCCTGTCAATTCAAACACTTCTGCATTTATATCTTTTAAAATAGAAATTACATTATCATAAATACCGTTTCTTTTAATACTACCTCCCCCGTATACGAGAAGAACTTTTTTACCGAACTGTGGAATTTCAGTTTTCAACTGTTCTAATTGCCCTTTACCGAAAATAAGTTTCGTTGGATTACGAAATACAAAATTTTGCATATCCCTTTACCATCCCTTCTATATGAAAAGTAACTATACTTTTGTATACCATATTTTTTTCATTTCACAAAAATATTTGCCTAACAAAAAAATCCCAGCCTATAGGCTGAGATTTTTTATTGATAATAAGGTGAGATCATTAAGTAAACAATAACACCAGATAAACTTACATATAACCAAATCGGCATCGTCCAACGTACAATTTTACGATGACGTGTTAATTGATTTGTAAAACCAAATACAAGTGCAAACAATGCAAGCGGTACAATAATTGCTGCCAGGATAATATGTGTAATTAAAATGATGAAATACACATATTTAATAAACCCTTCTCCGCCAAAATGTGTTGCCGGCGCTAAGTAATGATACGATAAATAAGAAACACAAAATAGCAACGTCGTCGTAAATGCTGCCAGGATGAAACCACGGTGCATTTTCACATTCTTCTTAATAATAGAGTATAGCGCTGCTAATAAGAATACGAACGTAAAGCTATTAAAAATTGCGTTTAACATTGGTAAAATCGTTACATCAAAATGTACTTCTCCTTCATAGCCAACAGGTCCAAAGAACAAAAATAAAATAATCGCATTTACAATTACAGAAAGCGTTATCACAATAGGAGCATAGCTTTTCTGATTTGTTGATTGATCCACCAAAATGGTCACTCCCTCTTCCTTCAAATATGTATACGTAACCTCACTATTTTAACATACTATTCACAGTGTAAATGTGACAATAGTTTGACACAGCAAGACAAAACAAAGAAAAAAACCCTTCTTAATAAAACTTCTTAAGAAGGATTTTATCGCTTTATTATTCAAATAGCAATGCGATTAGTTTTTGTTAAAAAATGTATCGCTATATGCTTGAAAAATTTCAGACACTTGATATCCCATTAAAGAAATTGCTGTTAATGAAAAGAAACCAATCATAAGAAATCGAAACCACATATAAATCTCCTCCTTGTATTTAGCTTAAAAAACATTCGCTATATTACAAGTTGAGTGGCACTCTTCATCGTCACTTTCCTTTTTCTTTACAATTGCTGTAATAAATCGAATCATAAAGAAAATAACAAAAGGAAATTGTTCGTAATTCACATTGGCATAGTTTAGCAACGGCTCGCGTTGCATATCGAACGGGGATGAGAAGGAATAGAACATACCTTGCTCTTCCATATATACAATTACTATTTTCATACAAAATACGATTCCTAGAAACGAAACAATATCTTGCCATTCTGTCGTATATAGCAGGTTATACAGCTCTAATACGTAATCTTCCATCGTCATCCCCCCTTCCTTTTTTACCATTCTGCTCGCCTTCGTATAAAAAGTCAAGAAAAAAGTTTATATTCACTATGACAATAGTAATTACTCATTTCTATGATTATATATGATTCTTTTATAGCAATGATTGGGTGTAAATCTCTTCGAAAACAAGAAATTAGAATCGAACAGATTCCTCATTCTTACTTGTAGTATTCGATACTGTACTATTTTTATTTCTATTAAAAATAAAATAAGAAAGTATTATAAGAACAGTAACAAGCATCGTCAAAAGTGCTTGTGAACGTAAAGATTCAATTGCAAGCATCGCAACTAAAACTGCTATAATAGCGGCAATTGTAACATACGTTACATACGGGAAAAACCACATTTTCACTTTCAAATTTTGTTGTTCTACTTTCCCCATTTTTTTACGGATCTTTAAATGCGAAACAGCTATAACGAGATAAACGAGCAACGCAATCCCGCCAGATGCATTCACTAAAAATAAAAAGACTTTATCTGGAGATATATAACTAAAAACAACTCCAATATAAGCGAAGAACGTTCCGAATAAAACTGCCCGAACTGGAACACCACTATTGTTCAATTTCAAAAACGCCTTTGGAGCATCTCCTCTTTCTGCCATCGAAAAAAGCATTCTTGAGTTCGTATATAAACCAGAATTTAAACAAGAAAGTACAGCTGTTAAAACGATAAAATTCATAATTTGTGCTGCCGCTGGTACCCCTATATGTTCCAGTACCGCTACAAACGGACTTTTTAGTATGTTCGCTGAATTCCATGGAAGAAGTGTAACAACTACAGCAATCGATCCAATGAAAAATACGAGAATACGCCAAATTACACTATTTGTTGCTGTTTTTACTGCTTTTACAGGTTCAGCAGATTCTCCAGCAGCTACTGCAACAATCTCAGATCCCATAAATGAAAATATAACGACAGTAATTCCAAGTAGCACCGAACTTATACCGTTTGGCATAAATCCTCCTTGTCCTACTAAATTCGAAGTGCCAGGTGCTTCCGTTCCTGGTACAAATCCTAAAATAACAGCTAGTCCAAGACAAAGGAACAAAACGATACTTATTACTTTAATAAAAGAAAACCAATATTCAAACTCTCCAAATGATTTCACCGAAAAAACATTCGTCAATGTTAATAAAATCGTTAATATTAGGCTTAATAACCAAAGTGGGATTTCTGGAATCCAGTATTGAATAATACCAGCACCTGCTGTGGCTTCTATTGCAATAACAATTACCCAGAAAAACCAATATAGCCACCCAATTGTATAACCGGCCCATGGACCAATTGCTTCTCTTGCATATGTTGCAAATGACCCACTTGTCGGGTTAATAGCTGCCATTTCTCCAAGCATTCTCATAACGAAAATAACTAGAAGTCCTGCTAATGCATATGAAATGATAGAACCTGGTCCGGCTGAATGTACAACCGCCCCACTTCCAACAAACAAACCAGCTCCTATTACGCCACCAATTGAAATCATTGTAATATGGCGTATTTTGAGGTCTTTCTTAAGATTTTTTTCCAACTCTTGTACATCCCCTTCCAAACGTAATTTTGAAATTTGCCCCGCATTAACGGGCAGTAAGACCCCCACCTCAAAATTCAGGGGAAGCAAAGAAGTTAGGTGGGAATCTACTCCCCGTAAATGCCCGATTGGTTCAACTTTATGTAAGAGTATTATGTGAAAAACCTTGGCCTACACTTTAAAATATATCAAAATATTCTGAATTTAACAATTGTAATGCAAGCTCCTATAAAAATTATTTCATTAAGTTTAACAATTTCCCATATACAATTGTTGAGAAAATTATAGTTACCTTACAAAAGAATGAATTTTCAGATATTATTAAATAAACAAGATTATACATCTAGACAACTTTTTGTATAGGAGTGTTGATATGTTAAACAAGTTCAAATTCATTTGTTGTACGTTAGTAATTTTTTTACTGTTACCACTATCCCCCTTTCAAGCACAAGCAGCAAACAATTTAGGATCAAAACTACTCGTTGGATACTGGCATAACTTTGATAACGGTACTGGCATTATTAAATTAAGAGACGTTTCACCAAAATGGGATGTAATCAATGTATCTTTTGGGGAAACTGGTGGTGATCGTTCTACTGTTGAATTTTCTCCTGTGTATGGTACAGATGCAGAATTCAAATCAGATATTTCTTATTTAAAAAGTAAAGGAAAGAAAGTAGTTCTTTCAATAGGTGGACAAAATGGGGTCGTTTTACTTCCTGACAATGCTGCTAAGCAACGTTTCATTAATTCCATACAATCTCTAATCGATAAATACGGTTTTGATGGAATAGATATTGACCTTGAATCAGGTATTTACTTAAACGGTAATGACACTAATTTCAAAAACCCAACTACTCCTCAAATCGTAAATCTTATTTCGGCTATTCGAACAATCTCAGATCATTACGGTCCCGACTTTCTATTAAGCATGGCTCCTGAAACAGCTTATGTTCAAGGCGGTTATAGCGCATACGGAAGCATCTGGGGCGCATATTTACCGATTATTTACGGAGTGAAAGATAAACTAACATACATTCACGTTCAACACTACAACGCTGGCAGTGGCATTGGAATGGACGGTAATAACTACAATCAAGGTACTGCAGACTACGAGGTCGCTATGGCAGATATGCTCTTACATGGTTTTCCTGTAGGTGGTAATGCAAATAACATGTTCCCAGCTCTTCGTTCGGATCAAGTCATGATTGGACTTCCTGCAGCACCAGCGGCCGCTCCAAGTGGTGGGTATATTTCTCCAACTGAAATGAAAAAAGCTTTAGATTATATCATTAAGGGAATTCCTTTCGGAGGAAAGTATAAACTTTCAAATGAGAGTGGCTATCCTGCATTCCGCGGCCTAATGTCTTGGTCTATTAATTGGGATGCAAAACACAACTTTGAATTCTCTAATAACTATAGAACATATTTTGATGCGATTTCCTTGCAAAAATAATAAAAAACAACAATAGGTTTTATGTGACCTATTGTTGTTTTTTATTTACCATCAATTAACATCGCTCGTTCATCAAAATCAAATTAAGAATGATGATGTGGAATTGAATACATTAGTTACTATTTTGCTTCAATACAAATACTGAAAGTTCAGGTACACTCAAAAATCTAACAGGCATTCGAGTTGTCCCAATCCCACGATTTACGTATAAATGTAATGGCTTATTCTTTCCTTCTAATTCATACATACCTTCAACATGACTCTCAGCTAGTTTTGTCGTAATGAATGGACCGATAAAAGGGATTTGAACTTGTCCTCCGTGACTATGGCCTGACATTTGAAAATCAACTGGGTAACGTACTATTTTGTCTACAACATCCGGCTCATGTACTAATAACATATTGAAATCTTGTTGCCTTACATGTTTTAAAGTCGAGTCTATTTGCGGCTTACCTAATAAAAAATCATCCAAACCTGATATTGTAATATATTTGCCGTTTTCCGCTTTAATTTTCTGCACTTCATTGACTAACACAGCGAAACCAGCTTCCTCCATATATTTTTTATAAAATAAACTACCTCCGCCGCCCCTATCATGATTCCCAAACACTGCATATTTCCCTAAGGGCGCATGTATTTTTTGTAAAATCCCTTTCGCTTCTTCTCTTTCGGCTTTGTACGATCCAAACTTATCTATTAAATCCCCTGTGAAAACTACTACATCTGGATTTAATGCATTCATCTTCTCCACCAAATTTTCTAATTGTTTCAGTGTGAATTCTGGTCCTAAATGTACATCTGAGAACTGTAATATTTTTTTATTATGAAACTCTTTAGGAATTGTAGAAGCTTCTATTTCATTCCACGTAACTGTTACTAGTTTTCGTTCTATTTCTGTCGCATAGAAATACAAACTTATAGAAATCATTACTACACTTACGAAACTGATTATAGATATCTTGACGATTGATTTTTTTTGTTCTTCTTTTACGTGATACGTATTCATGTTCTCACCTCTAGAAGTACTTTAAAACCTTATTGTTACATTCATGTGACAACACGAACAATGTTAGTTATATTCAATTCCAGCCCTGCTCACTTTGACAAATTTATACAGAAGTCATAACATATTTTTATAATACATAGATTCTTAAAAATGTTCCATTTATTCTTTTATCATTTTATTAAGGAGAGATTATTCATGTCTGTATTTACACCAGAAGAAATCACGGAACTTGCTGCTAATTCCGGAAGAAAAAAAGCTCATTTATCATTACTCCCTATGCTAATTCTCGGTTTTTTTGGCGGTGCTTTCATAGCATTAGGGTATTTACTCGATATTCATGTTATTGGAACAATGCCAAAAGCTTGGGGATCATTTACTAGTTTTCTAGGTGCCGCTGTATTCCCTATCGGTCTTATACTCGTTATTCTTGCAGGCGGTGAGTTAGTAACTGGCAATATGATGACCGTTTCAATGGCGTGGCTTCATAAAAAAATCGACTTATTTCACTTCATTCGAAATTTAGTTATTGTTACGTTTAGCAACTTCATAGGTGCTGTATTCGTTGCTTATTTTTTCGGTCATGTCGTCGGATTAACAGAGGGAGCTTTTTTAGCAAAAACAGTTTCTATTGCGCAAGCTAAACTACAAGATACACCACTACAAGCCTTCATTTCTGCCATCGGATGTAATTGGCTCGTTTGTTTAGCTGTTTGGCTTAGTATGGGAAGTAAAGAATTTATCGGAAAGATTATCGGCATTTGGTTCCCAGTTATGACTTTTGTTGCAATTGGATTTCAACACGTTGTAGCCAATATGTTTGTCATCCCAGCTGCAATTTTTGCTGGTCATTTAACATGGATTGAATATTTTCCAAACTTCATTTTTGTTTTCTTCGGAAACTTAGTGGGAGGTATGTTATTTGTGGCATTACCTTATTTCATATCTTATAATAAGAAACTACCTTCCAATAAAGAGCAAACCGAATTAAAGAAAAAATCTGTATCCGCTTAAATGAACCGTCTATATAGACGTATCTAAAAAATATTACAAATTCCATTTTTTTTACGAATATATGTGCGTACACTTGTTCTCGAATGTTTTATACGTTATAATAACAACTTAAATAGCATTATTTACATATGAGGTGAAAAACATGAACAAAACAGAATTAATTAAAAACGTAGCACAAAATGCTGAGATTTCTCAAAAAGAAGCTACTGTAGTTGTACAAACTGTAGTAGAATCAATCACTAACACTTTAGCTGCTGGTGAAAAAGTACAACTTATCGGATTCGGTACATTCGAAGTTCGCGAAAGAGCTGCTCGTACAGGCCGTAACCCACAAACTGGTGAAGAAATGCAAATCGCAGCTTCTAAAGTACCTGCTTTCAAAGCTGGTAAAGAACTAAAAGAAGCTGTAAAATAATGAAAAATAGCCTTCTCGTTTACGAGAGGGCTATTTTTTTCATTACATAATTAATAAAAATCTGACCATTATGCTGTTTCTTTTGTTCCTTTATGCACATAAAGCCTTTGCTTTCAAAGAAAGGTTTTGCTGTAATACTCGCTTCTGTATAGATCTCCCTATACCCTAGGTTCGCTGCTTCTCTTTCTAACTTCTGTAATATGTAGGAAGCTATCCTTTTTCCTTGATAATCTTTATGTGTAAATAAGCGATCTACGTAATGATCCTCATTATAATCTCCAAATCCCACTATCACACCGTTATGATCCGCTACATAACTAATGTTCTTCTCTAAAGACTGTAACCAGCTTTCTCTATCTAGTCGCTCTGGTGCCCATGCCTGTAGCTGTAATACGTTATAATCTTTTGCATTAATTGTATGAACTGTTTCATAGAACAACTGTAATACTTGTTCTAAATCCTCTTTATGGAATGTTCTAATGATCGTATCTTTTAACATATATGAACCACCTTACTACACTATCATTTAACTTTTCTACCATCTAGTATTCAATATTTCTGCTTTATTATATCTTTTTTCTTTCTATATAAACAAAAAACAATACTTATTTCAAAGTATTGTTTTTTGTTTAAAAGCCTATGCAATTACTCTATAGATTTAAAGTTTTATTATTTTAATTTCACTCTTTGCAATCGTAATGCATTTAATACGACCGATACAGAACTAAATGCCATCGCTGCTCCTGCAACCCAAGGCGCTAAGAAACCAAGCGCTGCAATCGGGATTCCTAAGCCATTATAAGCTAGTGCCCAGAATAAGTTTTGCTTAATATTTCTTATCGTCATCTTACTCATAAAGATTGCATCAGCAATACTATTTAAATCACCACGGATTAACGTAATATCTGCCGCTTCCATCGCTACATCCGTTCCTGTTCCAATCGCCATACCGATATCCGCCGTTGCAAGTGCTGGAGCATCATTTATTCCATCTCCAACCATTGCTACTTTTTTACCTTGCGCTTGCAGTTGTTTCACTTCTTCTGCTTTTCCTTCTGGTAATACTTCTGCGATTACGTGATCAATACCTACTTGCTTAGCGATTGCCTGAGCAGTTTGTGTATTATCTCCTGTAATCATAACAACGTCTAGACCCATTTTCTTAAGTCTTGCGATAGCTGCTTTTGACGTATCTTTTACAGTATCTGCAACGGCAACTATACCAGCATATTCTTTATTGATCGCAATAAGCATTGCTGTTTTTCCTTCTCGTTCTAACTCTTCCATTGATTTAGAAACTTCTTCAATATCAATATTGAATTTCTTCATTAATCGGCGTGTACCAATTAATAATTGTTCCCCTTCTACAACTGATTCAATACCAAATCCAGGAATCGCTTCAAATGTTTCTGAACTTGGAATATCAATTTTCTTTTCTTTAATTCCATCTACAATCGCTTCTGCAAGTGGGTGTTCAGAATTCTTTTCTGCCGCACCTACTAAACGTAGTATTTCTTCTTCATGGAATCCATCTGCTACAATTACATCTGTTAACACAGGCTTCCCGTTTGTCACAGTACCTGTTTTATCTAGAATAACTGTATCTAATCGATGCGTTGCTTCTAAATGCTCTCCGCCCTTAAATAAAATACCATACTCAGCTGATCTTCCTGATCCAGCCATAATAGATGTAGGCGTTGCAAGACCTAATGCACATGGACAAGCGATAACAAGTACTGCTATCATTTTCTCAAGTGCTCCGCCAAAATCACCTGGTGTAACAAAGATCATCCACACTGCAAATGTAATAATCGCGATTCCAACTACAACTGGTACAAAAATACCAGAAATTTGATCAGCTACCCTTTGAATAGGAGCTTTTGAACCTTGTGCCTCTTCTACTACTTTAATAATTTGAGCTAATGCAGTATCTCTTCCTACCTTAGTTGCTTTCACTTTTAAAAATCCATTTTTATTCATTGTAGAACCGATTACTACATCCCCAATTGTTTTATCAACTGGAATACTTTCACCTGTTAACATCGATTCGTCTATTGCTGACTTTCCTTCTACAATCTCACCATCTACTGGAATTTTTTCACCAGGCTTTACATAAACGATATCACCAGCTACTACTTCTTCGATTAAAATTTTCATTTCTGTTCCATCTCGCACAACTGTAGCTGTCTTTGCTTGTAAACCCATCAACTTTTTAATTGCCTCTGATGAACGTCCCTTTGCTTTCGCTTCAAATAATTTACCTAAAATAATTAGTGTAATAAGTACCGCGCTCGTTTCAAAATATAAATCTGTCATATGCTCCGAAGAACCGATAGATTGAATGCTTAAATATACACTATAGAAATAGGCAGCCGACGTTCCAAGTGCCACAAGAACATCCATGTTAGCACTTTTATTACGTAATGCTTTATAAGCCCCAACATAAAACTGTCCACCAATGATAAATTGAACTGGCGTTGCAAGAGTCAACTGCACCCAAGGGTTCATAAGCATATCTGGTAAATAAATAAACGATGTAAATGAGAAGTGACTTACCATTGCCCACAGTAACGGGAATGATAAAATAAACGAAACGATAAACTTCTTCTTTTGTCGCTCAATTTCTTGTAAGCGATGATCAGTTGATCCATCTTGCTCATCTGATTTCAATTCCAATTTATATCCTAACTTCGTAATTGCACTCTTCATTTCATTTACATTAATTTCATCAGGATTAAAATTTACTGTAGCCGATTCCAAAGCGAAATTTACTGTCGCTTCGTTCACACCTTCTAGCTTATTTAAACGCTTTTCTACTCTATTCGCACATGCTGCGCATGTCATTCCTGAAACAGTAAACTCAGCTTTATCACTTACAATTCCATATCCTAACGATTCAACTTTTTCCTTAAATTGTTGCGGATTTGTTTTTTGGGGATCATACATTATTTTTGTTTTTTCAAGTGCAAAATTTACATTTGCATCATGAACACCTTCTACTTTTTTTAGGCCTTTTTCAATTCTATTTGCACATGCGGCACATGTCATTCCTGATATTTGAAGATTGGCCTCTTTTTGTTCATTCATGTCTCTCACCTCTATATACCCTTATGAGGTATAATTATTAGCAAAATAAATCGTACTTTCTATAAAGTACGATTTATTTCCATATCTAAAAATAATTATTGAACATCATATCCTTGATCTTCAATTACAGCAACGATATCTTTTAACTTTACAACTGATGAGTCAATAGTAACTTCAACAGTTCCTTCTGCTAATTGAACTTTCACTTGTTCAACACCGTTTAGTTCTTTCACACTACTTTCGATAGCATTTACACAATGTCCACAAGACATACCTTCAACTTGTAATGTTAACTGTTCCATTTAAAATCCTCCTCTTGTTTCTTCATTGTTTGTTAACCACACCCTCATCTTACCATACCCCCCTAAGGTAATCAATGGTTTTGTATCATGATTTTTCAATTATTTTCTAAAAGTTTATTTTACATACACTTTTTCACATCAATACCCCGAAACCTTATATGAAAGTAAACAAAAAACAAGCCAGTTACGTACTAGCTTGTTTTTACGCTTTTGAAAAACGTTCAAATACTGTCATTAATTCTTCGATTGCTTCGTCACCATTACCATCTTTAATTGCACCTGAAACACAATGACTTGTATGGTTTTTTAATACACCCATTCCTACTTTTTTCATCGCTGCATTAATCGCTGAAATTTGCACTAAAATATCCACGCAATACCGATCATTTTCAATCATATTTTGAATACCCCGAACTTGCCCTTCAATTCTCTTCAATCTATTTATAATTTGCTCTTTTTCTTTTTCTGATCTATGTGTTACTGCTTCATGCTCTTTATGCCCCATATTATCACCTTCTTAAAGTTTCTCTTCATCCAATAAAACAATTGCTTTTACGAGTATACCAATTATAGCATTAAATATCTATGTATGATACCCCATATGAGTATATTTCCACTTTATGATTATTCTTAACACATTGTTAGCTTCTCAGTCTCAATTTTCATTATACCCTTTCCTTTTTTCAAAAAACAATAATAAGCGGGGATTTTCCATCCCCGCTTATTATTCATTCCCAAATATAAAAGCCTCAATCTTCACACATGTAAATTGAGACTTTTTCTTCCTATATATAATTATTGCTGATCACATACTTTTGTATCATTCACTACTGAAGTTCCTTCAACGGTTACCGTATGAAAACAGTCATTTACACGAACAGTCACAACGTTATCTTGCCGATCAATAATATGATATTCATTAAAATTTTTATTCAGAGCACTGCGAATTTGTTCTCCTTCATAAATTGGAATGCCATGTGATAAAACCCAAATAAGCCCAGCAATAGCAAGAATAGTTTTCATACGATCTACCTCCTTGAGAATATAGTGAACTTTTCATCCGTGCTTTTTCAGCTCTACGAATCATAATTGGAATGAACCAAGCCTTTTCGGAAATAAGTTCATTTCGTCTATTTTATGTTTATGCTAATTGTGAACGAATTGTGACAACTTTTTGTCTCTTTAGACGAAAAATTGAAACAAAACTTTCAAAAAGGACAATTCTACTTACGCAAACAAAAGGCTATGGAGAATTTCCCCATAGCCTTTTGTTTACATTTATAATTAGACGATCATTTCATTATGTTTAATAGTAAGTGTTTCAATTTGAATGGTAGCATGTTCAATATGAAACTCTTGTTTTAACATATCAATAATATTTTGAAGTACTTCTTGATCATCCTGTTTTTTATCAATCATTACATGGACGCTTAATGCATCTAATCCAGATGTAATTGTCCAAATATGAAGATCATGTAAATCACGTACACCTTTTACTCCTTTAATCGCTTGCTTTACTTTCTCTAGTTCAATTGCAACGGGTGTACCCTCCATAAGTATATGAATGGAATGTTTTGTTACTCCCCACGCGCTCTTTAAAATTAATAAAGCAACAACTACTGAAATAATTGGATCTGCAATATACCATGAGAATAACGACATAAGTACACCAGCTACTAATGCTCCCACTGATCCTAAAGCATCTCCAAGAACATGTAAATACGCGCTACGTAAATTCACATTATTTTTCACATCACCTTGTCTCATAAGTGCCCATGCACTAATTAAATTTGCTAGTAAACCAATTGATGCGATTAACATCATTGGACCACTTGCAACAGTTGGTGGTTCAAAAAAACGACCAATTGCTTCCCATACGATAAGCCCTGCTACAACAAATAACGTAACTCCATTAATTAATGCTGCTAAAATCTCAAACCGATAATATCCATACGTTTTTTTAGAAGTAACTGTTCTAGCTGCCAATCCAATAGCAATTAAACTTAATAATAATGAACTTGTATCACTTAACATATGGCCTGAATCAGATAATAAGGCCAAACTATTTGTGACTAGTCCCCCGAAAAATTCAAGGAACATAATAGTTGCTGTAATTACTAAAGCTGTAATTAATCCTTTTCTATTTCCTTTCCTGCTTTCCTCAAAATGATGATGTCCATGTGAATGCCCATGAGCATGTCCATGATGTTGGTGACCGTGATGATGTCCCATATAAATGCCTCCTTTTAATTTTGTCTTTCATAATTCCTCTATTAAATTTTTACTTTCTTTATAAAGTGAAACTTCAATTAGTGGGGGTCTTACTGCCCATTAAAGTGGGATAAATGGCTCTTTTCTGACCTGAATTGAACTTGTTGGGCAGCCGTCACTTGCCGCCAACATTGCTTGCAAGAAAGTTTTTGGTATACCCACTATTCCTTGATTGTTATCTAATACACCAAATGATTTCCCCCTTCCGTCTAATTGATATATATCAGGTGCTATAGAAGTACATAATCCACATGACTTACAATTCTTTTTATTTACGACCGTATAATGTAACACTATTAATCACCTCCATTGTTAATATACAATACATAGGTAGGGTATTATAAATCGTTTATTTCACACCTGTTTTTCTTCTAAAGTTTCTATTTCCCTATTTAAATAATAATGGCCTATCGGTTTTAAATCGTTATCCAATTCATAAACTAATGGTGTTCCTGTTGGAATGTTTACATTTTCTATATCTTTATCTGAAATTTGATCTAAATGTTTTACTAAAGCACGTATTGTATTTCCATGGGCTGCAATAATTACTTGTTTACCAGCTTTTACGTTAGGAGCTATCTCTTCATTCCAATATGAAACAACTCGTTTCTCTGTATCTTCTAGGTCTTCTGTAAGAGGGAACTCATAATCTTTTATATCTCTATATTTCGGATGTGCTGCTTCATATCTTTCATCATCTTTTGTCAGTGCTGGTGGGCGTACATTTGTTGAACGTCTCCATAAGGTTACTTGTTCATCGCCATATTTTCTTGCTGTCTCTTCCTTATTTAACCCTTGAAGTGCACCGTAATGTCGCTCATTTAATTTCCATGTTTTATAAACAGGTATCCACATCAAATCCATTTCTTCGAGAGTAATCCATAAAGTACGCATCGCTCTTCTCAAAACAGATGTATATGCGATATCAAATGAGAAACCACTAGCTTTCAGCATTACTCCGGCTTCTCTTGCTTCTTCCAAACCTTTACTAGATAAATCAACATCCGTCCAACCTGTAAACCGATTTTCAACATTCCATTCACTTTGTCCATGTCGTATTAAAACTAACTTTACCATACTTATTATCCCCTCTCCCTTGAAAGTTGCATTTTCATAAAGAAGTACCTTTATGAAAATGCATTGTTACATATTTAGTTCTTTTTTGCTTATTTCACTACTATGACTAAACGCTAATTCAATTAATCCATTTACGTGGGAGTCATCTAATGAATAAAAAACAAGTTTCCCCTCTTTACGCTTTTTCGCTAATCCTATCGTTTGTAATAGTCTTAAGTGGTGTGATGCTGTTGCAATACTACTATGAATAATACTTGCGACATCGCGTACGCAAAGTTCCTTTTCTGTATACAACGCATAAGCAATTTTTAAACGTGTTTCATCTGCAAGTGCCTTAAACATTTTTGCTACACTACTTATATTTTCTTTCTCTAGCATATCACTTGCATGTTTTACTTTTTGCTCATCATAATAACAAAGTTCACAATGTTCTTCCTTCATATGTAACACCTCTTGTTCAAATATATATTTGATTATGTATGTAGTATACCTTATAAACGAGAAACATTCAAATATTCATTTGAATGTTTCTCGTTTATATTAAATTACTCGCTTTCTCACTAGCTTTTTAATTGATGGATACGTTGCTTTTAAACAATAATGAAAAAAAGGTAAGCAATCGCTTACCTTTTCCCTCTTCTATATGTGACTAACAAACCTCAATCCTTTACTTAAAGAAGTCGGCACAACAGACGCGTGATTCTCTCCTTCAGCTTCATAAAACGTAAATCTAAACTGATCGTGTTTCACTTGGAAAAGGCGCTCTGATAATTCCTTTGCCCCTACAACCATATGCTCTCGTTCTAGTGAACCCACTGTAAGAAATACTCCTGTTTTAACCTTTGCATTGTTTAATTCACTTATAAGATTCTCTTCTTTTTCAAGCACAGATTGGTTATTCCACCAAATCGACGGGCTACTTATAAAATAATTTTGAAAAGCATTTAGATTTGTAAATAATATATGTAAAGCAAATAGACCACCTAAAGAATGCCCAAATAGTGTTTGCTTTCCTTTATCAATTTCAAAATTCTTTTCAATTTGCGGCTTTAATTCTTCTTCAATAAAAGTAAAAAAATGATGTGCTCCTCCTGTTTTAGGCCACGGTTTACCGTCTGGCTTTAAAGGTGCATCATTTGAAATTACGCTAGGCGTAAAATCATAGCATCTTTCTTCACCTGAAAATGCCCCTTCAATCGGATAGCCAATACCTACTATAATGGCTGGTGAAACACCTGTTTTTTCTGCTCTAACTGATTGTATTTTAACAGCTTCATGGAATGTTTGAAAAAAGGCATTGCCGTCTAATACGTATATAACAGGATACCCTGACTCGGGTGCTGGCTGCC
Organism: Bacillus cereus group sp. BfR-BA-01408; assembly: GCF_022663305.1. Classification (NCBI taxonomy): domain Bacteria; kingdom Bacillati; phylum Bacillota; class Bacilli; order Caryophanales; family Bacillaceae; genus Bacillus; species Bacillus cereus group sp. BfR-BA-01408. The sequence continues at coordinate 23,180 of NZ_JAKUFF010000007.1, forward strand.
TCGGCTTTGAAATATAAATTTGATATTCGTTACCTTCTAATTTTGAATACATGTTCCACTGTTCTGTATTAGATGTTTTAATCTGCTGTTTTTCAATAGTAGTATTCACCCTATATCCCCCCTTTTAACTTGTTACATATATTTCTACTTTTTCTTCTTGAGATACAACGCTATCATAACCGAAGCAAACAGGAGCCCCGTTATACGGATCGATCATGACACGCGCATCAATATGAAATACTTCTTTTAATACTTCATTTGTAATAATCTCTTCTGGACTACCAGTTGTAACAATCTCCCCTTCCTTCATTGCAATAATTTCATCTGAAAACCTTGCTGCATGGTTAATATCATGTAGTACCATAACGACCGTACAATTATGTTCTTTATTTAACTTCTCCACAATTTGTAATACATCTAATTGATGAGACATATCAAGATATGTAGTTGGTTCATCTAGTAGTAACACTTCTGTCTCTTGTGCTAAAGCCATTGCTAGCCATACCTTTTGTCGTTGACCACCTGATAAATTTGCAATTTGTCTCGTTCGAAATGCAGAAGTTTTCGTTATATCTAATGCCCAGTCAATCATCTCTTTATCTTTTGAAGTTAACTTATTTACATTATTTCGATGTGGATAACGTCCATAAGAAATTAATTCTTCTACTTTAAGCTCTCCTGGCGCGATTGGAGTTTGCGGGAGTAAAGCTAACTGCTTCGCAATTTCTTTCGTTGGAATTGTATTTAGATCTTGCCCTTGCAAATATACTTTACCACTCTTTTGCTTTAAAATTCTTCCCATTGTTTTTAACAATGTTGATTTGCCGCACCCGTTTGGCCCTATAATTGTCGTTACTTTTCCTTCTTGTATTTCCACATTTAAACCGCGAAACACTGTAAGCTTTTCATAACTCGTTTCTAAATTTTTTGCACTTAAAATACTCACTTTTATTCCTCCTCTTACGCTTTCGCCTTATAAAGTAAATATAAGAAATACGGTACACCGACAATAGAAATAACGATTCCAACTGGTAACTCTACAGGTGTGAAAACTGTTTTTGCAATAAAGTCTGAAGCAATTACAAGAAACATTCCGATTACTCCGCACGTAGGAATGATATGCTTATGCTGAATACCGACAAGTCTTTTCGCTATATGCGGTGCCATTAATCCAATAAAACCAATACTCCCTGAAACAGCAACACATGCGCTCACAAGTCCGATACTACTTAATAGTAAAATTGATTTCTCTCTTTCTAGCGAAACACCTAAACTTGTAATACTCGTTTCTTCCAACTGAAATAAATCTAATAAATAAGCTTTCTTTTGTATGAGAGGAATTAATATGATAAGCCACGGCAACATGGCAATAATGTACTTCCAGTTTGCACTATATATACTTCCGGACACCCATACTGCAGCCATTTCAAAATCAGTTGACTTCATTTTGAGTGATAAATACATAGAAAATGCCCCAAATCCTGATCCAATTGCAATCCCTGTTAATAAAAGTCGCTGCGAATCTAACTTACCGTTTTTCCAAGAAAACAGATAAATGATGATAGCTGCACCTAATCCACCTACTAAACCAAACATTGGCATCATCATAATAGAAACCCAGTCTGTGCTTTTTAATTGTCCTTGGAAGAAAAACATAAAAATGACGATTGCTGTTCCTGCTCCGGCATTAACCCCTAAAATACCTGGGTCTGCCAATCCATTTCTCGTAATCCCTTGAATAACAGCACCTGCAACACCGAGACCTAATCCTACTAATCCAGCAATTATGATGCGCGGGAGACGGAACTCAAAAATAACTAAATCATGGTCTGGTACTGGATCTATTCTAAAGAGTGTTTTAAATACATCTGTAATCGTAATATCAAACGTACCATTCGTTAAACTAATATAAATAGCACATAGTATTAAAAATATAAGTATCCCCATCGTCATTCCGAAACGTTGATTTGAGCTTTTAAGCATGTCTCTCTCCTCCTCTTGTCCGGATTAAATACAGGAAGAAAGGAATTCCAATTAAAGATGTTACGACTCCAATCGGCGTTTCAAATGGATAATTTACAAATCTACTTAAAACGTCACATAACGCTAGAAAAACGCCGCCAATAACGCCTGCACATGGTAAAATCCACTTATAATCTACTCCAATTATAAAGCGAGTAATGTGCGGAATAATTAAACCTACAAAACCTACTTTCCCCACTAAAGCAACTGCTGTTCCTGTTAAAAAGATTACTGATAAAATAGCCATTGCTTTAACTAGTTTTGTACGCTGCCCTAGGTTAATAGAAACTTCTTCTCCTAAAGAAAGAATCGTAATAGATTTTGATATTAACAGTGCTAAAACTATTCCAATTACCCCAAAAGGTATTGTGATTTTAATTATATTAGGATCAACTTGATCTAACTTTGCATTAAACCAAAAACTAACATTTTGAGAAATTTGGAAATATGAAGCCATCGCGGCCGATACACCACTTAAAAATGTTCCAATAACCGTTCCGATAATTGCCAACCTAACTGGCGATAAGCCATTTTGAAGGAGTGAACCAAAACCAAATACGATACCGGCTCCTAATGCAGAACCAATCATTGAACATACAACCATACCAATCGATGACATTCCTGGAAGAAAAATCATACAAAGTGTAATAACAAAAGCTGCCCCATCCGTCACACCCATAATAGAAGGGGATGCAAGATAGTTTCTTGTCATCCCCTGCATAAGTGCTCCTGATATGGCTAGAAATGCTCCAACTAAAAGAGCTGCAACTACCCTTGGTAAACGTGAAGTAATAATGATATTATGATTTACATCACTTGAATCAAAATGAAATAACGCGTTCCACACCGTTTCAGCATCAATACTTTTCGCCCCATACAAAATAGAAAGTATAACTGTAAATAAGATGAGTATGGGTGCTATACATAATATGGTTACTGGTACTGCATTTGTTTTCTGCATATCATTCAACGCACCTTACTTAAAATATTATTTAGATAAATTTTTCACTGCTTCTTTTAAGAATGCTGTTTTACTCCAAGCAGTACCACCTTGTGCCATTGGATCCACAACGTTTACAAATACTTTCTTTTCTTTCGCAGCATTCATACTTTGCCAAATTGGATTACTTTCAATTTCTTCTAGCACTTTCGGGTTTTTATTTTCAGTTGTTTCATATTGTAAGAAAATATAATCCGGGTTAAGTTCAGCAAGTTTTTCAAATGAAATCTTCTCTTGTGCTTTTACAGTTTTTAATTGTTCTGGAGCAGTTAGCCCAAGATCTTTATAAATTACAGGGTTGAAGTATACTCCTTCTGGATATAGGAATAATTCGTTTGCCCTTAGTCTAATAACAAGTACTTTTTTGTCTTTTAACTTATCTCCTAGTTTTGCTTTTGCTTTTTCAGCGTCCGCATTGTAATCTTTAATAATTTTTTCCGCTTTATCTTTTTTGCCAGTTAATTCTCCCATTAACTTTAAGTTATCTTCCCAATTTGTTGAAACATGTGATACCGGGAATGTAGGAGCTACTTTCGTAAATTTTTCAGCTGTTTCTGCTGGGAATTTCGTACTTGATGTAATAACATCTGGCTTTAATTGAAGTAATGTTTCGAAATTTGGTTCCATTTTCTCACCAACAGATTTTGCACCCTCTAAATCTTTCTCAAGATACTTCGGTAATTTACCACCAACAGTAATTGCACCTACTGGCTTAATACCAAGTACCGCCGCATCTTCCATTGACTCTAAACTAGCTGTCGCAATTTTATCTACTTTTGCTGGCACTGTATATTCTTTACCTAAATATGTAATTTTTCGTTTTTCGTCTTTTTTCGTCTCACTAGCCTTTGTCTGTTGTGTTTTTTCTCCTGAAGTTTTATCTGCACTATTACATGCTACTAGCCCTACGCTTAAAACTGTAACCATCCCTAATGTAAATAACTTCTTATTCATCTTTATACATCTCCTCTCGAATTTTCAAAACTATATTCTCAATAAAATTTAACTATATGAAACTTGTCTTACATATATTTCATTAGATTAATAATTCTATCCAGAACTCATTCGCGTTCACTTCCCCTAAGCTATAATTCTTTTATACCTCATCCATTGATAATTATTTTCATTGATAATGATTATCGTTACTAAGTATATATTTAATACGCATTTATTTCAAGAAAGATTTGAAAAATTTTAACAAAATGAATAAAAAAGAAGTATCCGCCTAATGTTAGGGGGATACTTCTTTTTTTAGAAATTTATATGTAATTCAACTGGGCCATGGTCTGATTCCATTACTTCACTATTAATTTTCGCCTCTGTTATTTTGTCTTTCATTCTTTCGGAAACAACAAAATAATCTAAACGCCATCCAATATTTTCACCTTTGTAATCTTGCTCTTACATTTGTGAATACATACATACGCACTTTATTCAGGTTATACTAATTTCAGAGGTGATGTTCTTTGTACAATGAAGGAGTTACGTTAACAAATGAGCATTGGCAAGCGATTATTCATAATGATTCTTCCTATGATAGCAAGTTCTTTTATGCTGTGAAATCAACCGGAATCTTTTGCAGGCCATCATGCAAATCAAGAATACCGAATAAAAACAATGTACGAATTTTTCATCATGCAGAGCAAGCGTTAAGTGAAAATTTTCGCCCGTGCAAACGTTGTAAACCAAATGGGCTCACTTTACCTAATGAAGAGTGGGTAGAACAAATTAAAAAGTATATCGAAAAACACTTTGATGAATTATTAACTCTCGACATACTTGCGGAAATGTGCCATGGTAGCTTATTTCATTTACAACGCACTTTCAAAAAAACGACAGGAATAAGTCCTATAGAATATATACAACAGTTCAGAATTGTTAAAGCGGCAGAACAACTATTACAAACAAATCAATCCATTAAAGAAATTAGTAATGCTGTTGGGATAGAAAACCCAGAATATTTCACAACTTTATTCAAAAAGAAAACAGGATTTATGCCTACTGCATATCGAAAAAAGAATGAAATGAAAGAGGGTTACAATAATGAATTCCTACAAAAATGATTATATATATTGGACGCTACTTACACATGAAAATTGGCAATTTCATATTGCTGCAACTGAAAATGGACTATGTTTCATTGGATCACAAGATGAGACCTTTGAAGAATTAAATATATGGGCTAGAAAAAAGCTTCCCCAACATATATTGATCCATAGTCCAGATTACTTACAAGTATATACAAAAGAAATTATCGAGTATTTAGAAAACAAGCGAGAAACTTTTGCATTTCCTATCGATGCTTACGGAACTGAATTTCAATTATCTGTTTGGAATACAGTACGTGAAATTCCTTATGGGAAAACATATTCTTACACAGAAATTGCCGAAAGAATTCAAAAATCTAAAGCGGTGCGTGCCGTTGCTACTGCTATTGCAGCTAACCCACTTCTTATTACGATTCCTTGCCATCGTGTTATTGGAAAGAATGGGAAACTAACTGGCTTTAGAGGGGGATTAGAAATGAAGAAAGAATTGCTTACATTAGAAAAGTCGCAGGTAGAATTCTTATGACAGCAGAATATAGTAACGCATTAACTTTAGCAGTGCCAACAGAATTTAGTTTCCAAGAAAATTTACGCTATCTATCACGTTCTAACAATGAATGTATGTTTCACATTGAAGACAACAAAATTTATAAAGTTATCTCTGTTCACGATGTAAATCCTTTAGTTGCAATTAGTATGAATACAGATGGGCATATTCAAATACGTTTTTTAGAAGAATTATATACATCTGAAGAATCGATACACGAAGCTGTAGCTAACTATGTGAAGGATTGGTTTGATTTAACTACTGATTTAGCTCCCTTTTATACATTGGCTAAACATGATGTACTCCTTCAAAGACCAATTGAACAATATTATGGACTTCGTACTTTAGGTATTCCAGACTTATTTGAAGCACTTTCCTGGGGAATTATCGGTCAGCAAATTAACCTCACATATGCTTATACGCTAAAAAGAAGATTAGTCGAACACTTTGGAAATTATGTAGAATGGAACGATAGAAAACATTGGATATTCCCTTCTCCTGAAACGATTGCCAATTTACATGTAGAGGATCTCAAAAACTTAAAAATGACGACTAGAAAATGTGAATATTTAATCGGTATTGCAAAGCTTATTACAGAAGGAAAACTATCAAAAGAATCTTTACTGCAAATACAAGATGTGAAACAAGCTGAAAAACAATTAACCGCTATACATGGTATAGGACCGTGGACTGCCAACTATGTTTTAATGCGCTGTTTACGCTTTCCTTCTGCCTTTCCAATTGACGATGTTGGCTTGCACAATGCAATTAAATATATAACAGGTTCCGAAAGTAAACCGACTAAACAGGAAATAAAAGATTTTGCGGCAAATTGGATGAACTGGGAATCTTACGCAACTTTTTATTTGTGGCGAGTATTATACTAAAAAACCAAGTAGCACATCTGCATTACTTGGTTCTTTTTTTAAGCTTGTTCTTCAAATCGTCTTGCAATCTCTACAATAACTTGAACAGCTTTTTCCATAACATCTACCGAAACATACTCGAATTTACCGTGATAGTTTTCACCACCTGTGAAAATATTCGGCGTTGGTAATCCCATATATGATAACTGTGATCCATCTGTCCCGCCGCGAATCGGATGAATGTTTGGTTCGATATTTAAACTTTTCATTGCCTCATATGCAATATCAACAATTTCTCTCACTGGTTCAATCTTTTCAAGCATGTTATAGTATTGATCATTCATTTCTAAAACGACTGCATCTTGTCCATACTTCTCTTGCATTTGCTTCACAATATTTTCAACGTTATGTTTACGCGCTTCAAAATTTTCACGATCAAAATCTCGAATAATATAATACGCTTTACTTTGCTCAACATCACCATTTAAAGAAAGTAAATGATAGAATCCTTCATAGCCCTCAGTATATTCCGGCGCCTCTTCTACTGGTAAATACCCATTAAACTCCATAGCAAGTTTAGTTGCGTTACGCATTTTATTTTTCGCTGTTCCAGGATGTGTATTCGTTCCGTTAAACGTTAACTTAGCACCTGCAGCATTAAAGCTTTCATATTCTAAACCACCTAATGGACCTCCATCCATCGTATAAGCGAATGATGCACCAAACGCTTCTACATCAAAATGTGCTGGGCCACGGCCAATTTCTTCATCCGGCGTAAATGCAACTCTTATTTTTCCATGCTTAATTTGTGGATTATGTACTAAATAGTTCATTGCAACCATAATTTCTGTCGAACCAGCTTTATCATCTGCTCCAAGAAGTGTCGTACCATCCGTTGTAATAATCGTATGACCTTTATAAGATGGTAGCTCTGGGAACTGCTCTGGTGTTAACACAACATTTAGCTCTTCATTTAACGTAATTGCGTTCCCGTCAAAGTTTTCATGAATTTGCGGTTTTACATTTTTCCCTGTAAAATCTGTCGCCGTATCTAAATGTGCTAAAAAGCCAATTACAGGAACATCCTTATCCGTATTAGCAGGAAGTGTTGCCATTACATAACCGTTATCATCCATCGTCACTTCTGTTAACCCAATTTCTTTTAGCTCTTCCACTAATAACTTACCAAATTCAATTTGTCCAGGTGTTGTTGGCACTGTATGACTTTCTTCATTTGATTGCGTATCAATTTTTACATATCTCGTAAATCTTTCAATAAGTTCTTGTTTCAAACTCGTTCACTCCCTTTTATATTTCTTTCTCTATTATAATCCTTGAGACGAAATATTTTAACTTTTTTGACTGTGAATACATATATTTCATTTGCATTTTAGCTATTTTAAATACCAGCGGAAAAGTCGTAATATTTGTACATTAAAACTCTCACATGTAATATACATAATTATACAATATGGGAGGTTTTAAAAATGAGGCTAACTCTCTTTCGCTATTTTCTTTTTTTCTTAGGATTAATTTTTTTCGGCCTTGGAAATGCTCTTGCAGTAAAAGTTAAATTTCTCGGTTTACATCCTTGGGAAGTTTTAAACATGGCTCTCTACCAAAGGTTTGGATGGACCATTGGTACGTGGAGTGTCGTATGTGGATTATGTCTCGTTCTCATTTCTTTACTAGTAGATCGAAAATACATAAATGTAGGAACATTTTTAAATGCACTACTTATCGGTCCGATTATGGACTTTTTCTTACAATCAAATATTCTTCCAAACGCTAGTGATTATTTATGGTTAAACTTACTCATTTTATTTTCTGGCATTGCCATTACAGGTATCGGGGGAGGTATGTATGTTGCGGCTGGAATCGGCGCTGGACCTCGTGATGGATTCATGCTTACTATTTCCGACAAAACCGGTCTATCTATTAGCCGTGCTAGAATCATAGTAGAATGCGTTGTACTAGTTATTGGATTTATGCTCGGTGGCCCTGTTTTTGTCGTAACTTTTCTATACACTTTTATTCAAAGTCCAATCTTCCAGCAATCATTTAAAATGTTTCAAACACTCCTACATACTTTACAAAACAAAAACAAAGAGCAAATTAATAAAAATTTATAAAACACAACTTAATACAAATAAATTCACCCTATTTACGGCTCTCACCGCAAATAGGGCGTTTCTTTTTCATCTCACAATTTAAGAATATATGCTACTCATTCACAATAAAAGTATATACATCATTATAAATACAACCATTCACCCTAATAACGTACTTCCCAGGTTTACTAAAACGAATTGTGTATTTGTTTAGCTGAATTGCTTCTTTATCTCCAGAAAGAACATCAATGCTTCTGCCACTTAATACATATAATTCATTTAGATTCATCGATACATCAATTGCATTGAAATTCTCCTCTTTCATTTGCTGTACTTCCGCAGCGCTTACACTTGGTTCTAAAAACAGTAATCCACTTAATCCAATCGTCCCCGCTAAAGCAACTCCCGCAAACTTTTTAATTTGTTTCATTACAATGACCTCCTTATAGATTTTGCGTAAAGGTGATGTCCCCCTTACACCACAAAGCTATATGTAATGAAATAAAAAGTAAACGAGGACAGTAAGACAAAATTCTACATCTTTTTCTCCTATTGAATATAAATCCAACGTTTGGAGTTTTGTCACATTTAAAATTGTTTACTTAAACCAACTTTCAATTATATTATTCAGAAACTGAATAATTACTTATTGATTTAACATTCTAAAAATAGTTGATAAAAATACTTTCTATTCAAATAAGAAGATTTTGCTATAAAAGTAACTTTTACAATAAAGCCCATACAACCAATTTTATTCTGCTTTCCATAATCTCTCTACATTCATTAATTGTTCTTCTTTCAACTCCATCTTATATATATCTGGTTTTGACGTATTCATTAAAAATTCGAAACTATATTGCTTATCAAAATAATTCATCATGAGTGTCATGACAAGCCCATGTGTACCAATTACAATTTTTTGTCCTTGAAAATCCATTAAGATTTCTTTTAATACTTTCACTACCCTTCTTTGGCAATCCGCATATGACTCTCCTTCCGTTCGTGCAAAGTCCGGATTAGAGAACATCTTCTTTACAAGTGGATACACTTCTTTATCTGATATAATCCGGTCTTCACTTGCAAACCTACATTCTTTGAGATTTTCATATATTAATATTTCTTTTTCATAGAAATCGGCTGTTTTTTCTATCGTTAATACCGCTCTCTTATACGGACTTGAAATGAAAGTATCGATTCCCTCTGTTTTTAATATTTCTGTTACTCTATGAGCGTCTAAGCTTCCCTTTTCAGTTAATCCACGTGTTCTTTCACCCCCTTCTAATTTTGGTGATTCACCGTGCCTAACCATATAAATATATGTATTCATACTTCCCCCTCGAAAATATTAATTCATTCATCTTTTATAAACTTTGCTGATTTGTCCGTTTAATCCATTCTCCTACTAAACTCTCGAACAATTCAGGTTGTTCAATTTGTAAATTATGCCCTGCCATATCTAACACCGCTAATGTCGCTCTTGGATAATCATCAATAATTTCTATAATATCTTGATAACCTACGGATATATCTTGCCTTCCAGCTAGTAAAAGAACAGGTTTCTCATATTTCATATGATGAAAATTCATAGTAAGAGAGTAATTTTTTTGCAACCTTTCAATAAACTCATAATTAGCAATATCTAGTCCCGGCTTAATCTCCTCTTTAAATCTCGTATATGTATATTCATTCGCGACCACTGCTAACTCGCAAAATTCTTCTCTATCAGTTGAAGTAAGCTTATTTAAAAACTCCTTATCTTGTACAATTACCTGTTTATTCGGGCGGATCCTTTTTTCTTGCTCCGCTACAACAACAGGACATACTAATAGTAATCCATTAACTCTTTCAAACAGCTTTGTGAGTATACCTCGAGCTAAATATCCGCCATAGGACTCCCCTACTAATAAAAAGTTTTTGGCTGGAATAATTTTTTCAATACATGCAATTAACAGTTCTAACATATGATCTGAACTATTTATCCAATCTGGAGCATTCGATTTCCCCATGCCAGGTAAATCAATATATATTCTTTGGTAACCTTTATATTTTTCGAATACTGATTCCATGCACCTCTGCATTAACCTATGATCAGGTGCACAGCCATGTATAATAATGACTGGTTTTCCTTCGCCAATAATTTCATAATATATTTCTGCATCCTTAATCCGGCATATCATAAAAAAGTCCCCCTAGTGTTCTATTCATGTTTACAGGCATCCCTCTCACCCCCATAGGAATACACGTTCTTATTTTATAACTTTTCAGAACATAATTTCAAATTTTATTTTTCAGATTTAAAATAAAAAAGCCTTCCATGAGTGTATCCCCTCAAAAGAAAGCTCTCTTACATATATTTCCTCCCACTTGAACTTCAAGCATAATTACACATTATTCTTCTAATTTCATCAACACAATTCTCCAGCCATCTGGATCCTCTATCGTTATCCCCTTATCTTTCCAATATGGGTTCTCTGGTTCGACTTCATCATATCCCAATGCGTGCAACCTTTTACTCACCTTTTTCATTTCACTATCTTCATGCATATAAAATACGAGTAAATTATCTTTTGTCGGAGCTGGACATGGGCTCCCATCTATATGTCTTGTAAATTCTAAATGATACTCTTCATCTGGGAGTCCAAACATGACCCCATCATAGCCTTCATGATCATAGAATTCACCTATACGTTTTAAGCCCAATCCTTTTTCATAGAATTCTATCACCTTTTCAAACTGATCAGTTGGACGTGCTATTCGAAACTTTACCCAGTTCTTCATGCTCTTCCTCCTATACTAGAGATTTCATACATACTTACGTATTATTGTATATACGCAACATCTTTTTGAAATCCCTCATTCGTATGAGAATAGATGCATACAAAAGTTTAGTTTATACTTTATAACATTCAATTTTATATAAAATTGAATGTTATACCCTTATGCAATTATACATATTCACTTGCGAACCACTAAAAAACCTTTAAAATTCAAAGGATGACTAAATATACAATTTCCATTTAAAATCTTGATGTAATACATACTATCAAACGCCATGTTTTTTTAATTTTAAGAAGTATTAAACTCTTCATCACTTTCCTTATACGCATGATTTTTATAAGGAAATCTGATACAATTCTTAAATAATATTATTATGTATAGATATTACGAATATAGTGCATAATTAAAGAAGGTGATTTTATTGAAATTAAATAAAAATTTACAACTATGTATATTAATTGCGACATTAATATGCTATTCAATCTATTTTATGTTTTTCTATCTGTTCCCTACTCATTTTTCAAATTCAGATGTACGCTTCGCTTCACTTATTGTTGAATCTATTACATTTGTATCACTCATTTACTCTATATATTCTAAAAAAGTCAGTTCAAATCCGTTTTGGATATGTATCACAATAGCAATTGGTAGTTTTTTATTAGGAAAAATAGTATATACATATCAAGATAGCTTCTTCGAAATTCCAATACATCATTTTACAATTTCTGATGTATTTTACATGTTTTTTCTACTCTTTTGTCTTATCGCTTTCTGCTATAAAATCTTAAAAGAATGCGATAAATGGGAAAAAGCGTTCTTTATTTGTGATATATGCATAGTACTTACTTCCATATTCACATTGGAGTGGTATTTATTTAATCAACCAAATTTAAATATATTCTCTCTTTCACTAGGAGATGTTTTCCTTTCATTTCTATATCCAATTGCTGATTTATTATTTCTTCTACTAGGTGTTAGTCTCTTTTTCCGTCCAACAATTTTTAATTCCAAACGGAAAATTTATATCTTTATTTTTGTATTAATAAGTTCTGCAACTTTTAACTATATTTATTTTTACCTAAATAATCATTTATCAACTGAAACGATAACATTATTACGTCTTTTATATAGAATACCTATATTACTTATTGCAATAGCTGGATCTATTTCAGAAGATCATAATAGCCATAAAAATTATTTCATTGTTAACCCTATAATAGGAAAGAAGGCTTTAGTTGTATTTCCTTATCTTGCCGTTGCAATACTAATCGGGTTTACGTTAAAAGAACAAACAGCATCTTCCACTCTCATTACGGGAAATTGTATTACTTTTATTTTCGTACTCATTCGTCATTCTATTGTACGTATGCAAAACAATTCCCTAACCAAACGTTTACAAGTATTTAATGCCCAATTAGAAGAAAAAGTTACATTACGGACTTCAGATTTAGTTCATAAATCAGAGGCTCTATCTCAAAAGCAACAAAAATTCAAATCATTATATGAATATCACCCTGATCCTATTTTTACAATTGATTTAAATGGTGTATTCTTAAATGTAAATAAAGCTGGAAGTATACTACTTGGAGCACCAACGAACGAGTTACTTGGTGAAACATGTTTTTCAATTATTTTAGATGAAGATAAACATAAACTAGCATGTGCATTAGAAAAAGTGAAACAACAAGAATCGGCATCCTTACAACTTAGTTCTCAATATAAAGATGGCTTTACTTATTTTTTATACGTTACTATCGTCCCTATCATGGTAGATGGACAAATTTTAGGAAGCTATATTATGGTGAAAGATATTACTGCACTAAAAAAACAACAAGAAGAAATAAAATATTTAGCATTCCATGATACTGTAACGAAAATTGGGAACCGTGCCTTTTTCCATAAGAAATTAAAAAGAATTATAAAAAATGCTAAAACGACAGAAAGCGAGTTTGCATTATTATATTTGGACTTAGATCGCTTTAAAGCAATTAACGATACACTTGGACATTCGGCAGGGGATTACATATTAGAAGAAGTAGCGAAGCGATTCCAATCCTGTCTTCCATCACATACTCATCTGTCAAGAATCGGTGGTGATGAGTTTACAGTCTTAATTGAAAACTATACTGATGAAGATTCTTTATTCGAGTTATGCAACCAGTTATTTGAATGCATGGAAAAATCGTTTGTCATACATGAACATACATTAAGTTTATCACTAAGTATTGGCATCGCTATTTATCCATATTCCGGAATCGATACCGCTACACTTCTGAAAAACGCTAATGTTGCAATGTATGATGCGAAAGCAAAAGAACTTAATTCTGTCTCTATTTATGATGACGTAATTGCAAACAAAATTGAAAGACGATTACGATTAGAAAAAGATTTACCAAATGCAATTCAAAATGAAGAATTGTTCCTTTTATATCAACCTCAAGTTGATAGCGAATCTAACGACATTATCGGTGCTGAAGCTTTAATCAGGTGGAATCATCCTGAATTAGGTATTATTTCTCCATACGAGTTTATTCCGATTGCAGAAGAAACACTACAAATCATTCCAATAGGAAAATGGACATTACAACAAGCATGTCAACAAATGAAACGTTGGCATACACTCGGATATTCTCATTTAAAAATAGGCGTAAATTTATCTGCTAAAGAATTTGAACAAGAAGATTTTGTAAAGTCTATTTCTGCTACATTAACAAATACAGGTTTACCAGCAAGTTCTCTTGATCTTGAATTAACAGAACGAATTGCAATGATGGATGAGCGAGAAACGTTAATAAAACTGCGTACACTAAAGAGTTTAGGCGTTCACATTTCAATTGACGACTTTGGTACAGGTTATTCTTCGCTAGCTTATTTACCTTTATATCCAATCGATACGTTAAAAATCCCGAGAGAATTTATTACAATGTCTGAAACATGTGACGATGGAATGGAAATTATTAAAACGATCATCACATTAGCAAATACATTAGGAATGTCAGTTATCGCTGAAGGTGTAGAAACGAAAGAACACGTGCGTTTCCTTCAAAAAAATAATTGTCAATTTATTCAAGGCTACTACTACAGCAAGCCTATTCATGCTGATTCATTTTCTACTCTTCTCAAAAAAGGTGTTCATTCTCTGTAGCGTAAATACATACAAGAAAAGGAAAGAAGAGACGGACTCTTTTTTCCTTTTTTGTACTTTGCAATTTTTCATTTCCTTCACATATCATTTATGTAAGTAGTTACTAATATATTTATGATAACAGACTTGAATAGGAGGGATTTACATGCAACACGAAAATCCAAATCATAAACTTTCCAAAAACATTCCTCTATCCCTCTTCTCAATAAAAAACGAGCTAAAACAAAAATGCATCAACGTAAATAACTTCCTTTCTCCCCTTTCGAACGAAGAAAAAGTATTCATACATACAATTAAAGAAAGAACAAAATTATTGAATCAAAATAATGTTACAAGAACTCGTGCTTACTATCAATTTTACAAAAGATATCCTGAAATACATTGGGCATTACTTGGACATATGGTATCGCGGAACGGCGGTTGGAATATGACCGATTTAAAGGGGGATTTATATACGAAATTGTTATCTAATAACGATCAATTTACTTTCTTTTCTTTTTTAGAACGGGGTAATTGGCTTATCTTTCAAGATGTGTATCCACAATTTTTATTATATGAACAGAGTGTTAAAAAAAATAAAAATCTTTTTCATCTCCTCCCTCACCTCAATGTGTCAACATTTATGGAAACGATGTGGAACTTTTTTTGGAAAACTGGAAACAAACAAATATTAACGATTGCGACTATTATTAATGAACAAAACTACTTAGAAAAAAGAGTGATTCAAAATAAATACTTCAAAAAAAATGTACTAAATAGTATTGGATTTAAACTTTTTGATTTCTTTCAATTTAATCATATTCTCTTCCCTTTCTCTGAAGAAAATACTGTACAAAAAACAATATTAATTGGTGATACAATGAAACATTTCACTTCCTTACACGAACGAATTTTGCTCGGAAAACGATTATATACATTATTGTTTCATGATGAACACGTTTTAGCTCGTATACTACAATGGGCTGACACTCATCCACATACTGGATCACGAAAAGATTATTGGCCACATTTATTTTCAAGTGTGAATGAATCCTTTTCAAGAGAGTTTTATAAACGAAGAATAAAGAAATGCCAATTAAAAAGTGATGCCCACCGTATATATAGCCCTGCACTTATGTATGTATGGAAAAATATGAAACATGAAGAAACAGAACATGAAGATTGGTTTAACGACTGGCAAGTCATACATTATTTAACCGATAAGGAGGAAAGGATACATGGACAAATTACAGAAGACTACTGTAAAACACTCGAAAAAATTGAGTTGGCAATTCTTGCAAAGAAAAACGTCCTCCTTCGAGAAGAAGAATAACCTTTTCGCATTAGTTATTACAATCTTATTCTCTTCTATTATCGGAACTTGCTTAGATGCTTTCTTTGTTGCGAAACAAATGTATTCCTTTCCGGTTAGACCATTCTCATCCATATTTTCAGTTAACATTGGTTTTACTTTGTTTGTACTACCGATTTTAACGACGATTTTCATACAAATTTCCAAAACATTATCTACAATTTCTAGAAGTCTATTTATTATTTCACTAGGTATTTGTGCTAGCATTTTTGAACAGATTGCTGAAAGATTTGGTTTCTTTATTCATAGTTTGGATTGGAATCATACATATTCTTTATTTGGCTATATGATTTTCTTTTCTTTTATTTGGAAAGTATATTATTTCATAATTAATAAAAAAGAGTACTAAAAGGCTAGCAAACCTTTTCGTACTCTTTTTTATTATGTTTCATATATTTATTACGCATATAATTCGGATAACTCAATTATTTTATTAACAATACTTTGTTCATCTATTTTTAAACATGTGGATGCATAACCCAATAATACTTCATGACTCCCAACACAAATGCTTTCCTTAGCGTGTAGAAACATTGATAAATCGTTCGAATCATTACCAAACACTACGAATTCTCTCTCTTTTATACCCAATCGTTGTAACCCTACCCATTTATCAATATTCTCAGGGCTTATATCCACGATCCCTTCATTATCATGTTCATAAATACGTATAGGAAGTTCTGTTAACATATTCATAATATATTCTTTTTGAACATGGTCAGGAAATAATACCACCTTAACTACTTCCTTAATTTCATCAATATGTACATTATTAGCCAATTGATTAGGATCTATGTTTTTGTAGATAGGATGATTCTCGCTTCCTGTATAAGAATAATTCCAATGACTATCTATCAAATATGAAAGGCTATGTTTCTTTATTATTGAATGTATAGCACTTACCGTTCCTGGATCAAAAGTTATAACTTCAATAGTGTCCTTTCCCTTTGCAATAAATGCCCCATTCCCACCAATCATTGAATAATGATGCATATGATTTGGTAGCACCGGTAATAAGTCCCTAATCGGTCTAGCTGATGCAAATATAACCTCATGCCCTTTACTTTGACATACGTCTAGCGCGTGAATTATCCCTTTCGTTACTGCGTTCCCTTTAAAACAAATAGTACCATCAATATCAAAAATAAATTTCATATACATCACTCCTTTCTTTTTAATGTATATGAATTATTTTATAATAGAAAGGACAGATGTCCCAAAAGGAGAAACATTATGCAAAATATTGTAGATAATACCTTATTATTAAGCTACTTAAATAACGAGTACATAAAAAAGCTATTCCAACAATTCAATCATCCATTTAAGATCCTTAGATATGAAGCGAAAGAAACTGTACTACACGAAGGCGAAATGATTGATGGCCTATATATTCAAATGTCAGGTCGTACAAAAATAACTTCAAGTGTAATTACAGGTAAAGCATTATTACTAAGATTTTGTTCTGCCGTTTCTATCATGGGAGATATTGAATTAATTCAGTCCGTAAACATACAATCTCATGTAACCTCCGAACAACAGACGGATTTTCTTTTTATTGATAAAAATTATGTAACAAGTTACTTATTACAAGATGTAATCTTCCTTCAAGAACTCATTCATCACGTCACTTATAAACTACAAACCTGCACAACAGCTTCACGTATCAATTTACTAGCTTCTGTGGAAACACGCTTTGCTAGTTATTTATGTACAGCCCGAAATCCATCTAATTTATTTGGGCGCGAAATTCATACTAAAGATCATCATGAAATAGCCTCATTAATCGGGACAACTACCCGTCATCTTAATCGAGTCATTGAAAAACTAATAGCTAACAATATCATGCATAAAAATAATAAACAAATTGTTGTTGACGATTGGAAAGCTATTGATACCCTTTCAAATGGACTACGATATGAATAAAAATTTAATAATTATATAACCCACTTTAATAAAGAGACCGTTTTTATAACGATCTCTTTTTAAGCATAATCTTCAGTTATTGCTAATGATGTAGGATTTTGAAGGCGTTTTGAACGCAAACGATAGGCAACGATTTTCTTTTTATATTGCTTTATTACATCAACATGTTCCTCATGACTATACAGAGAAAATCGAACCTCTTTATTCCCTTTCTTCGTGTTAATAACGATTGGTGTTCCTTCCCCGTGCGGCGGAAAATAATGTTTATCTAAAAATAGAGCTTCGTTAAATTCATGAATAACTTGTAGTTTCGTTTCCCCCTCTATATTTTTTCCGTCTATCAATATAGTGGTATTCTCTTCCTCAAGTTTTTGATGCAATTCAAATCTACTAATAATTGATTCTACAACAGAAGTCGGCATACTAGAAACTAGTACTTTAATCGCACCAAAAATAAATAATGTAACTATAAACCATGTTGTCATTTTCATCATCTCCATTACATTTTAAAATATAAATTTCGTTCCATACGGTATAATTATACTAATAAGTATTCCGGTTACAATCATCGTCACCGAACCGATCGTCGCTTCTTTCTCGCCTTCCTTCACAAGACGACTTACCCCGATAATATGTGATGAGCAGCCCATTCCCACTCCTTTTCCAATTGTACTCGTTATACGGAAAAACTTAAGTACTGTTGGTCCAATAATAGCACCTGTGATTCCTGCAACAACTACAAAACTAGAAGTCATAGACCAACTAAGCTAAATATATATATCACGCATACTTGAAGTAAAAGTGTCACGTACTTCATTTCTTCTCCTCTTTTCACTATCTCACATCCATGTTATGAAATCTCATTTAACGTATCAGCAAACCGTGCAATTCCAAGTTGAATTTGTTCTATATTCACTCTCCCAAAAGTAAAACGAATATATTCACTTTTAGTACCTAAAACACTTCCCGGAACAAACGCTACACCATTTCGTATAGATTCGCCTAATAAATGATATTCATCAAACGTTCCTTGCACTTTGCACCATAAATGTATTCCACCCTCTGGAACAAAAAATTCAACCTGATCCCCTAATATTTCTTTAAGCTTTCTAATTAACGCATCTCTTCTTTCTTTCAATTGTCCACGAAGCATTGTAATATGTGCATGAAAATCTTCTGATTCTAAAAATTGATTTGCCACCCACTGTGTAAATACACTATGGCCAAAATCAACTTGCTGCTTCGCATCCGCTAAACGCTCTATTACACGCGTAGGGCCAATTACCCAGCCAATACGTAATCCTGATGCAACAATTTTTGATAGTGAACTTATATAAAGAACATTCCCGTTTTGATCCATTGATTTTAATGTTGGATTCACTTCACCATTAAATGAAGTTAAACTATACGGATCATCTTCTACAATCGGTATGCCAAATTCAGAAGACAGTTCTAAAATCTTTTTACGTCTTGCCAATGAAAGCACGGTTCCAGTTGGATTTTGATAATCCGGATTTAAAAATACCATACGAATACGATGCTTTTTATGCAAATCAATTAAGTCATCTGGATTCATTCCATGCTGATCAACAGGTAAATGGAATATTTTTAAGCCAGCTGATTTAAATATCGGCAGTGAAAAACAATACGAAGGGTCCTCAATTGCAATCGCATCACCAGGTTTTAATAAGCATTGAACGATAAGATTAAGTGCCTGTTGTGCTCCAGATGTAATAAGGATAGAATTCGAATCTGCTTCAATTTGTTTATATTGCTGAACATGTGCTGCAATTGTTTTTCTCAACATTTCATTTCCAAGTGGATGGTCATAACCGAGGTTTTCCATAAATGTTTTCTCCGACAAAATCGTTCGGAATCTATCACTCGGAATTAATTCTGGTGACAATTCACCACTCGCTAAATTAATTAAGTCGTTTTTTTGTGTTTCCGTTCGAATTTGTTGAACGAGTGGTACATTAGGTAAGAATGAACCATCCTCGACGTACCTACCCCAGTTTGGTATTCGTTTATGCGAAACACCCCATATATCTGTATTCACCCGCGTTCCGCTTCCTTTTTGCCGTTCTACTACTCCAAGTGATTTTAATTCTTCATATGCAGCTACTATCGTACTCCTATTCACTTGTAATTCTTTTGCTAACATACGCTCAGAAGGTAACTTACTGTCAGAAGGAAACTCACCTGAAGAAATACCCCTTTCAATATAACCCGCTATTTGTTTATATACAGGCGTCTTATCTGCACGATTTGGTTTCCATTCCATATAGTTGCCTCCTTTCAAAACGAACTATCCTCAATTTATTACTAACAGTATTCACCGTAAAAATAGTATTAATTAGTCACATTTTCTCATCCAAAAATGGATATATTAAAATAGCTCCGTCTCTAATTACTCGATAGCTTCTGAAATTCCAGCTTCATGCTCTCGTTGCAGTTCGGTTACAAACTATCAAATTATTACCGCATACCATGTTACCCCTAGCAGTAGAACAAAAAGAAGGACAATATAGATGGCAGATAAATTTTTCACATTTCTCTTTGTGGACTTGCCGTAATTCTCCTCTACATTTCGTGCAACTAGCACGGTCCCAAACAGTGATACAATTACAATAATAACGACTAGTGAAATCGCAAAGCTCATTGTATTTTCACCTCTCTAAGGCCAGTCTATTTTTATTAAGAACTTCCTCTTTAAAACGTTGATAACATACTACCTTTCTTCTCTTATCATAATAGATGTTTGCAAAAAACGGACCAACCACTTTTATATTTTTTTGCTCATCCACTTTAAAAATAAAAAGCAACTGAACACTTATGATCAGTTGCTTTTTCCCAGGATTATTTATGCCAATTTTCATTTGAAATTAATTCGATTTAAAAGTTTAGTCTTTTCATAATGAAACATCGATTGAGATAACTCGAAAATTGTTCCATTTACAAGATACACTGTATTTTCAATAAGAAGCGACGTATTTTATCGCTTCTTATCCTCATCATCTTTATTCTTTTATAAGTGACTTATTCGCTCTTATAACTTCTTGATACAGCAGTGGTGACCACTTTTCATTTATATAGTCTTGAATAATCCAGCCTACTCTTGTAGGGTTCTTTTGTTTTATATAGTTTGCAATTTCAGGATTTATATAAGAGGCATAGTAATATGGACTATTCCATGCTGTACCACCAGAAGACAAGCTTGTAAAATTAATATATAGATGATTTAAATCCTCACTATCGTTCATCGTTTCATTTATCGTATCTTTAATAGATTTTACTTTCTCATCATAACTCACTTTATATTTATCTTGTACTGTTACATGTACATTTTGATTTACAGTTGTGGTAAACGTCTCATTATCTGGCCAATAGAAATTATTATATCCTCCAGATTCATTACTACCACCATATCTTTTTAGTAGTACAATTTTCCCACGAGCATCTCCCAATTTTATATTTCCTTCTGTTTTTAAAAAGATAGGATCCACAAAATAACTTTTTTCAAACGTATTACTAAAGGAACTTTCTGCTCCTTTCATATCCTCATACTCTTTTTTTAAAGACATAATAATCGTTTCGCTTGGGTTATCTTTTAAAAATTGTTTCGCTTCGTTTATGAATTCATGCAGTGTTACATAAAGATACAATGGCCCATGATGAAGGACTATCGTATTATCATCTGTTAAACGTCCTCTTATATCAAAAATACGAGCTCCATGATCCATTTGGTAACGAAAATCATATTCTTGCGTCATTCCCCATACTTGCTTTATTGGATTTTGTAATTTGAACGTCCCGCTATCATGTGTTCCTGGAATTGAAATTCGTGCTAATGGGATATTATCAGGTATAGGTTGCATCCACTTTGACCAATTTTCAAACTCATTAACAGAGCTTGTTGCAACTACTTGCTTATCATGTAAAGCAAATACAAATGTGATAAATATCGTACTACATATGAATAATTTCAAAATAAATTTCTTACTGCTCATTATTATTCCTCCTTTTTCTGTTTTATATCAAACTTATTGAATATAATATAATCTGGTGAGTAAAAAATAAATAACATTTCATAAATATGAAATATTACATAGAAGTAAAGTTAAAAAATCATTCACATATCCTAAATTAGAAAAATTTAAAGGAACTTCACCTGAAGTTCCTTTCGTTTACTTTATATTCAATACATATGAACCATCTTTATTCTCATACTTATAGACGTATAAATAATATTTACCTGGCTTTGCATTATAAGTACCTTTAACTACATTTCCTTCGTTTTCACCATATGCTACATAGTTATTTAAATCTGATTCATGATGAAGCACCCATGTCATCCCAATGTTTTGTTCATTTAATAGAGAAATAGTAATATTTTCTGACGAGTCAATTTGGAAAGTAAATACATCTACTCTATCACTATTATGTAGTGTCCCTTTCATCGGTGTATGAAAGTTAACTTTATTTGCCTGTATACGTTCATTATTTGGTTCATTTTCTGTTACTGGTAACTCATTTCCACCGTTTGGTTTTCTTTGTCCATACCCTAAGTTTACTAGTATAGACTTCAAATCTGGTAAAACACCAATTCTATCTGAATATGGATCTTTAGATTTTGTTCCTGTATTCTGGTTGCTTAATATTGCTCTTAGTTCACTCGGTCTATATGGTTGTCCTAAGTTTTCTTTAGCAATGCTTTGTACTAAAGTCGCTGCTCCGGCAATAATAGGTGACGCACTCGACGTGCCACTAAAGCTAGATGTATAAAGATTTACAGCACTTCGACTTTGCTCAGCTGTAGTTGTATCTACGTTTTCTCCCCAACCATACACATCAATACGGCTTCCATAATTCGAAAACCACATACGTTCATGAGGGAAAGATGAAGAGCCCGCTCCTACCATAATTGCACCTGAATCTTTAAAATCTTTACTATTACGATTTAAAATTTGTTTACCATTTCTATCTTTAAATTGATCTAAATCATTCCAACCATTCGCTCCAGCTTCTATAATGACAACACCTTTATCTGTACCAGCACGAATTGCATCAAAGATATCTGGTTGTACCTCAACAGGTAAATATTTATCACCATACCCATCAAAGGAAGCTTGTGCCTCTAATAATAAAACATCCCCAGCTTCTAACTGATTTATAGCACTTAATATTGCATCAGCTGTATTATACTGTCCGTTATCTCTTATTTGAGAAATCACCTTTGCTTTCGCTTTTGGCGCAATCCCAATATTCCCAACTTCATTGTCCTCAGAGGATACAATTCCTAGTACAGACGTCCCATGACCGACATGTTGATCTATATTTCTTCCAGACATTAATTCAATATTTTGATGTACTAAATCCTCATGATTTAATAACCATCCATATTCCATATCAACAAAGGTTACATCACTTCCATTACCGCCTCGGACTCCCCAGGCGAAAGGCGCATTAATACCAGATGGTGCTGCTTCAAGATAACCTTGTTTTTCATATCTAGGATTGTTATTAGGATTAAACGATACACTTAATGGCTGTACTTCCGGTGGTGTTATTTTTTCTTGTTTCTTTATATACACATCTTCTATTAAAGAAGATGTCTTTAACTTATCTACTAGTTCTTCCTCTTGCCCACCATGTTGAGTTTGAAGAATATAGTAGTTTAATAAACTTGTAGATACATTATTAGGTGCTTTCACTTCAAGGTTTTGTATTTGTTCCGGGCTTACAGATGTGAATAAACGAGTAAATGTTACATCTGGGTATTCTGCCAAAAGATCTTCTATTACTTTATCGTTCGTTTGAGATTGTATTTGTTTTTCAATACCATCTTCATATGGAAATTTCAAATCCGCTTTAAATTTTACAATGATTTGCTTATCTGTTTCTTGTTCTATTCCTAATTTACTCTGCTGTTCTATAGAATCAGCATGTACACTATTGACAGTGCCTCCTATTCCTAAAAGTGTTGTAATAATTACAGTTGACGTACACATTTTTTGAAATATTTTCATTACATCAATCCTCCTATTAACAATAATTAATCACTATATTAATCTATAATGATTTTATTTATATAACATATTCCCTTTCTACTAAATAGATTATAGTAATCAGCAATATGAACTTCAATGTATTTTCATATGCAATATTTCATATTCGGACTCTACACTAAATAAATAAGAAACTTATAATGATTATTTATTTTATATGTGCTAATATACTTACATTGAAATATTATATGTAGACATTTTAAGCTACATTACTTAACCGTTTTACCTTATTTTTCCTAGGAGGATTTACAATGAAATTATTAAAAATAAAACATATAATCCCTTTATCTGCAGCTGCAATTACATTCGTATGTAGTCACAGTACAGCTGAAGCTTCTACCATTCATACAGTAAAAAAGAATGATACACTTTGGGGCATTAGTAAACAATACGGAGTTTCAATACAATCCATTAAACAGGCTAATAATAAAGGAAACGATCAAACTTTCATTGGCGAACAGTTACATATCCCGAGTTCCGTCAACTCAAATGAAATCACTGTTCACCAAAACGCCAAGCCTGCGAACATTTCTGGACAAATTATTTATCAGGTACAACCGGGAGATTCATTAGAAACGATAGCACAGCGTTACAATGTTACCGTTCAATCTATAAAACAAATGAACAACACAATCGAAAACAAGCTTTATACAGGACAACATTTAAAAATCAACTCAAGTATTTCAGAAAAAGAAAAAGACTTAATGGCACGCTTAGTTACCGCTGAAGCAGGTGGCGAATCATATAAAGGAAAAGTAGCAGTAGCTAAAGTTATACTAAACCGTGTAAACGCAAAAGGTTTTCCAAATACAATAACAGGCGTTATTTATGAACCTATTAAATACGGATATGCATTTACTCCTGTTACAGATGGAAGAATTAATCAGCCTGCAAGCGCAGAAGCAAAAATGGCTGTAGAAGAGGCTATCTCCACAAATGGAATACATTCTGATTGGCTTTATTTCTATAACCCGAAAACATCAACAGACAAGTGGATTACGACACGTCAAACAGTAGCAGTAATTGGTAACCACGTCTTCGCTAAATAACATTTAAAATCATTAACAGACCTCTTCACTTAAAAGGTCTGTTTTTTTGTATGTAAGAATTTATTTATCATGTGATATAGTGGTCTTTAAAAACTATTTCTTCTTTTAAATAAAGACACTTGTATTTACTTCATCACTCTAAGAAATTAAAAAAGCATCAAGTTCAAAAACTCCCCTTTATTAATAAAATTTATTTCTTACCTTCATAAAATTGTTATACACTAGAAAAATAAAAAACAAACTATTCGTTAGCAGGTGAAAGAATATGTATGATGTTACAATTATCGGCGCTGGAGTAAGTAGCATTTTTCTGGCTTATTCACTAGTTAAAAGTAACAAAAAAGTTTTAATTCTTGATAAAGGTAAAGCGCTAGGAGCTCGCCATTGTCCTTTAGACGAAGGAAAAGCGTGTAATTGTACTACATGTGATAAATATTTCGGATTTGCTGGTTTAGGAAAATCTGAAGGGAAATTTAATTATACAAACGGATTTGGTGGAGAACTTGAGCAAAAAGTTGGTAAAGAGGGCTTTATACAACTTATGGCTGAAGTAGATGAAATTCTATGTCAGTTCGGAGGAAATTCAGTTTCAAAATATTCTACAGAAAATCCAAATCTCAATAAGAGAGCTGCATCGTGTGGTTTACAAATGCTAACAACAGAAGTACGGCATCTTGGTACTACCCTTTCAAATGAAATTTTTCAGCAACTCTACGAATTTTTACTTACGAAAATAAATATACAATTTCATATAGATGTACAACATATTATGAAACAGAAAGATCATTTTACTATAGATACAAATGAAGGAACATTTCAATCTAGGCAACTAGTATTTGCAACTGGGCGTTCCGGAGCAGATTGGTTAAAGGAGATGTGCACTTCTCTACATATTTCTCAGGAACAAACTCGTGTAGATTTAGGTATCAGGGTAGAGATGAAAGAACACCAATTACGTTCTATATTAAAAGATACATTTGAGACTAAACTTTCTTATGAGCATGAAGATTTCACAGCGACTACATACTGTATGAATCCAAAAGGACGCATTATTAGAAAGTACGAAGAAGGTTTAGTTATGCCTGACGGTCAAAATTTTCGAGAGAAAGGAACTGGTACACCTAACTTAAACTTCACTTTATTTATCCCGCGCTATTTTCCAACTCTCAAAGAAGCAAATGTATATGCAAGTTCAATTATTAAAAACATTAACCAAGGACGAGATCGGATTGTTATACAGCGCTTAGAGGACTTACTAAATAAACAGCCTACAATAGCGAACGACATGAAATATAACCGTATACAACCTACGCTACAAGGAGATTATGGAGATTTGAATACAGAAATTCCTCCATTATATATTGAAGGACTTAAAGAATTTTTATTACGATTAGAACAATTCATCCAAGAACCAATCGATACAGATACTTTATTATATGGAATTGACGGAAAATTTTATGCTCCTACGATAAAACTCAATAATCATTTTGAAACGAGTATAAATGGCCTATTTTTAGTTGGGGATTGTTCAGGCGTCACTCATTCATTATCTCAAGCTGCTGCAAGTGGGTTATATGTTGGAAAATATTTATCTCACATTTAATTTCCTTCATTCAGATTGCAATTAAATATTTTAACTTCCATAGTAATAGCTTACTATTTCCCCACAAAAAATCAGGGTTTTATGAGATACATATTTAACATAGCCATTGACATTCAATTCTCACAAATTGAATGTCAACAGTTTTAAAATCCTCTATTCATTTCCATTTTCATTTGTTCGATATTTTGTAACATCATCATAGTGTTTAATATGTTAGGATGTCTATAAGTATTTTTTACTACAACTATGACTTTTTCTGCTCTGTTCTAAAAAATAGATTTACGCTTTAAAATTCCTCATTGTACGTATGTGAATACTTTATATTATTACCTTTAGAAACCATTAACTAAATGGTTCAGTATACTCTAATAGTTATAAAAACATAATATATAACACAAGTTAAATAAATTGCAAAAAAAGGAGTAAAAATGAAAAATAAAATCAATTTACAAATGCAAAATATAAGCTTTGTTTTAATAATTGCTTTAGCAGTATGGTTAAAAACATATCTTATTACAAGGTTCAGTTTTGATTTAAAAATTGAATCTTCTACACAAGAGCTTATTTTGTTTATTAGTCCACTCGCTACATCACTAGCTTTTGTCGGATTAGCATTATTTGCAACCGGTGAAAAAAGAAATTATATCGCGCTATGTATCAACTTCGTATTAACAATCGTACTCGTTGGAAATGTAATGTTCTATGATTTTTATAGCGATTTCGTTACGTTACCAGTACTTGGACAAACATCAAACTTCGGCCAATTAGGCGGCAGTATTATAGAAATATTGAACTACAAAATTATACTCGCATTCGTAGACATTATTTTCTTCTTTATTTTATTGAAGAAAAAATCAATAGTCTTCCAAACAGGACGTGTAACTCATCCGGCACGCTTGTTATATTTTCTTTTAACGATTGGTGTATTTTTTGCTAATCTACATCTTGCAGAAAAAGAGCGACCTGAACTATTAACAAGATCATTTGACCGAGTTATGCTTGTTAAAAATTTAGGACTATACACGCATCAAGTTTATGATTTAACACTGCAAGTAAAAGCAGGATCACAAAAGGCACTTGCTGATAGTAGCAAATTACAAGAAACTGAAAACTACGTGAAGGCAAACCAAAGTGAGCCGAACCCTAATATGTTTGGTGTAGCGAAAGGAAAAAACGTAATTGTTGTCACTCTTGAATCCCTGCAAACCTTTTTAATAGGAGCAACAGTTAACGGACAAGAAGTTACACCATTTTTGAATGAATTCATAAATGAAAGCTATTACTTTGATAACTTTTTCCACCAAACTGGACAAGGAAAAACATCCGATTCTGAATTTCTAATCGATACGTCATTGTATCCATTAAATCGAGGAGCTGTATTCTTCACACACGGTAACAACGATTATACTGCGACTCCAGAAATTCTACGTCAGCAAGGTTATTTCACTTCTGTATTCCATGCGAATAACGCCACATTTTGGAATCGTAACATTATGTACTCTGCTCTCGGTTATGATCGTTACTATAATGAACTTGATTACAAAATTACGCCCGAAACAAATTTAAATTGGGGCTTAAAAGATATCGAATACTTTGATCAATCAGTAGATATATTAAAAACTGTTGATCAACCATTTTACGCTCGTTTTCTTACTTTAACGAACCATTATCCATTTACGTATGATGAAGATACACAATTCATTGAACCATATAACTCTGGTAATGGCGTATTTGATCGTTATATTGTAACAGCACGTTACTTAGACGAATCAATAAAAAAATTTATTGAGCGTTTAAAAGCTGAGGGAATGTATGATGATTCTATTATTGTTTTATATGGTGATCATTATGGCATTTCTGAAAAACATAATCGCGCGATGGCACAGTTTTTAGAAAAAGATCAAATAACAGAATTTGATACTTTAAATTTACAACACACACCTTTATATATTCATATCCCTGGACAAACAGAAGGTCGAACGATTTCAAAGCCTACGGGACAAATCGATATGAAACCTACTATTCTCAATTTATTAGGAATTGATACTACAAACGATATTCGTTTTGGCCATGATATGTTTTCGGATGAATATGCCGGTTTTGTTGTTTTACGTGATGGTAGCTTCATTACAGACAAGTATGCATACAAAAACAATACTTTCTATGACCGCATAACAGGTGAAATTGTAGACTTACCAAAAGAAGAAGCAGAAGCACTCATTAAACGTGCACAAAATGAATTACGAATGTCTGACAAAATTATTGAAGGCGATTTATTACGTTTCTCAGAAAGTAATAAAATTAAAACTGGTGAAGTACAAACTAAAATTAAAGAGACTGAAAAATAATCTTAATATGAAAAGGGAGCAACTCGTTATAGTTGCTCCCTTTTATTCTCCTATAATACATGATGCAGTTTCATATATTTCATTTTTATTCTACGCTTGTCTCTAAACTTACATCTGTATAAGCATGATCATCACCTATATGTAAAATCACTTCACATTGACGTAATCTCAATTCAAAGAGCATGATGGAATCATGATAAACTTCAGGGTTTGATTTCATTTTATGTAACATCTCTTGTTTTTCTTGTATTTCTAATTGTATATTCTCTACAGCTTGTTTCAAGGAGTTAAATGGATTCCTAAAGAATATATGAATATCTCGCTCTTGTGTGTTTTCGAATAGCTCAAATTGCAAGAAAAATTTCTTCATAATAGAATCCGTTACCTCGGTATAATCTTCATTTTCTACATACTGTTTGTATTTGTTATATAGCATAGTTTTGTTTTTCGGAAGAACTCCAAATAATTTACCGGCACTTTTCAATAAAAATTGTGCTGGCGTAAATCGACGTAAAATATTTACTTCATCCATTTGTATTCTAGTCGTCATTCTGTCAGTATCTCTGCGCCAGTCATCAAGCACTTTAAAGTCACATTCTAACTGTATTCGATTTTCTCCAAATAAAGAATTAAGTCCTTCACTAAGTTCTTCTAAGTACGATTGACTTTGAAGGAGCTCATTATGAGAAGTGGCAATCCAATTTTGCATAGAAAGAGCAAGATTAGGTAATACAGTTTGTTCTAAATATTTATGCACTCTTTCGTTCATTGCTTTATTTAGTTCTGTATCCATGTGACCGAAATCACTGTCTTCACTCATTAAATCAGAACAACTCTGTAATATCTTCGGTATATTTTCAGTAAGATCGTTCGTAATTTCCATTTTCATTGTACGATATGACTGTGTAATGAAATGAATTTTTTCCCTCTCAAATGCAGTAAGGTTATTCATGCTACCGTTTAGTTTCACTAGCATATCTTCATTCCAATTAATAGCATCCACTAGATTATTTTCTTTCTCAACTCGTTTATCCAAAAGATATGTAATTGTTTTTCGAATGAAAAATAATAGCTTTTCAGTACGTTCTGCATCGATATTTTTATGATTAAAGTTAAAATGAATAAACTCTGTTAATTCATTCAATTGTTGATTACTTGTATATAACGAAGAGTAAGGGAAAATCCTCGCATGCGGGAAATATGTGTTTATTCTCGTTGCCGTATCATGTAGTACTCTTTTTACTTCTGCTTCACTATAAATGTTATCGATTTTATTTAATAAGAAATGCACTTGTAAATTTGGTGTATGCTCTTGAATGTTTAATAGAATATCACGCTCTTTATCAGTAAAAGGTGAATCTGCATTCAATACAAACAATAATTCATCTACGGAATTTAGATATTCAAATACCTCATCCCTAGTGTCGTTATTCCTATTAAAGCCGGGTGTAACTACAAATGTAAGTTTATTTTCACTTAAAAATCTGCATGGTAATTTAAATTCGACACATGCCCTATCTCTATATGTTTGATGGTGCTGAGACATCATATTATGGTAATCAGAGATATCTTCCGTTGTTGTAATTGTAGCGTCTGTTATGGCGTTAATTTCTGTATGAGCATTATTTTTTAAAACTACTACATTTGAAATTGATTTTTCTACTATATTTTCTCCTAATATAGAGTTAATAAATGTAGTTTTTCCGTTCCCTGAAGTTCCCGTTACTAAAATACGATTTGTTCTTAAATCCGCAAGTTCGTCAACTAACCATCTAAATCGGTGACCTATTTCTATATTGTGCTTTTGTGCCCACTGTGTAATAGATTCAAAAAGATGTAGACTGTACTCTAAAGCATTCACATGATTCATAGAATATGACAGTAGGTTTTCCGCATGTTTTATATTTGATGAATCTATTTGGGTAGGAAAAATTTCATCCCATGCCAATACAGCTGCTGATGGAAATACAGCATACGATGGATTAACTACTTTCAACCAATTTGTTAAAAGATTGGGAATGATATCGTGTAATTGTCTAAGCGTATATTTCCCTTGAATTAATGCAAAGTATGTTTCTTCGTAAAGAGAAGAAATTTTGTCCCATATATCGGAAGACTCTATTTCAATATGTAAGAAAAATTCATTTATTGTGTTAAGCCACAATAAGTAATTTTGTTCATTTTTATAACTGTTCCAAAGTGATGAAACCATTTGCGTAAATTGTACTTGATCTACATTATTTAATGTAACTAATGCATCATAAAAATAATCTGGTGAAATATGTTTAGTAAATCCTTTATCGATATATCCTTTTAACACCTCAAACCACGGATAAGATTCTGTTCGAATTAACTCATTCACAGCAAGCTCTACTGCACTATCAAAATCTTGTTGTTCCTCATAAAAGGAACGGGCAATTTTTGTGACATTCGGATAATCCGGATTTAAAGAAACCGCTTCTTTAATAACAGCGAAAGCTGAGTCAAAATTATTTTGCTCTATGTAAAGAGAAAGTAATTGTAATCTAATTTCAGTCATCAATATTTTATTATCAGTCGTAATGGAAGTATAAACATTTTCAGCAACTGATAATTGATTCAGTTCGAAATAAGCATCCGCAATATTTTTTTGTGCCCATGGTGCTAATTCATTACTAACCTTCTCCCATTTAAAAATAGCTGCTTCAAAATCTTGATGGCGATAATAAAATTCACCTTGTGCAAAACGAATATAAGATCCATCAGAAACCTCATTTTTTTCTTCGTTTACATAAGCTTCTCCAAGTACGTCAAGAGGTGATTTTGTTACATTCTCCATTAGAAATGTTTCATAATACATCTTTTTTATTAATTGTTTTTCTATTCTCATCTTTTCCCCCACTATATCTTGAAAATACATTTTTAAGATATGTCAACACTTTATTTATGTATGCTTTTTATCTTAACAAAGAATATCTTTTGGAAAATTTCATTTTCCTTTCATTTTTCAAGTTAGATTGAATTTTTATGAGAAAAGTTTCAGTTTTTTTTCAATTCCCTTTCAGTTATGAAACAGCATTAAATGTTCCTAATAACATAATAACACTATAATATTCCGCATTATATTATCAGGAAAAACTTATATGAATCATATTATAAAAACAATTTATAACGAATATATATACAAAATTCACTTCACCTAACATAAAAGAGTTCATCACATAGTGCTTGTTAGATAGACATATATACTAAGTCTCTTCAGAATTTCACATACACCATGATAATTTAAACAACAACAACAACAATAGCGAGCAGCTATTCATACAATATCTTTCTCGAATTGTTTTCCTTTAGAACACTTCAGTAGTTACGTAATTAAATTCCATTAACCTATATAAATAACTAGTCCAAAAAAAATCTATATGCATATCATGTTATAGTAAAGAATTCAGGAAATCCTAAAAGGAGGCATTTTCATGTTTGAAGATAAATCTAAAATCAACTACCCATATGAATTTACTGAAACTACAACAATCCCGCTAAAAAACCCTATCAATAAAAATTTCAAAAACGGCTCTGGTACACATACTTTCCCAATTAAGAAGCATTATAAAGAGCAGGTGCTATATACGGAAAAAATTAATAATAATAAAAATAAATAAGCGTATAGGCTCTTATAACAATTAATCAAATAAGAATCTATATTAGACCTTGCATAGTTATAGGTAATATATAAGTCTTTCTTATACAACTCATGTACTTTTAAAAAGTGCTGATATACAGCGCTTTTTTATACATAGATAATGGAAGAACAAAAAAGGTATGGATATTTTCCGCACCTTTTTTGTCCTTTACTATTTATAAATAAAGCCTACCAGCAAAACTTTACTTGTTGAAGTCATCGGAGAAAGGAGTAGATTTATGATGAATCACAAAGTTAAAGAAGCACCCATGAATTATATAGGCCATTATTGTTCTATTATATATATTTAAAAATTTACTAAACGTTGTTTCAAAGCAACTTAGTTTTCATAAAATATTTTTTGTTTCCGTTGGAACGGATAGGCTTTAATCTCATCTGTATCTAAATTTTCATGAAATAAATGAATGGCTATAATTTGTCTACAATCGTAAGTATGATAATAATATGTTCCGGACTCCATACACATTACACTTGTATATATGGTATTATCTAGTGCACCTTCTTCTGTTATTACTCCACCTTTAGGAACCTCGCAATTTGATAAGATATGAAAAAGAGCTGATACTCCCTCTTCTTCACTATCTATACCTTGAATGTTTTGTTTGCCATATGCTGCCCGCACAAATCTTGATGGTGGAGTGAAATCCCCTGGAAGTCCCATTGAGCCCGATCCCTGACCAAAAGCACTTAATGGTAAGTTACTCCACTCTGTTGGCGCGAATGGCTGCGATTTAAGACCTATGTATTGTCTTAAATTTTGTAAATGCCAATTAAACTCCGGACTATTCGTCATCACTCCTAGTGGGTTATCATACAATTTTAATCCTTCACTTGTCGGCTCCAGTACAATGCAATCTCCCCATTTATCCGCTAAAATCCAATGTAGTGGTGGCGTAAGTCCTAAATCCGGTAATGGTATATCCAAAAAGGTAATGCTATCTACAGATTTCTTTAACTCTTTGACAGAATTGAATTGTGTCAGACTCCAAGTTACAAAATCAAATGGAGCCAAATTCGTTGTGTTGTCATCTATGCTTTGACTATAAGTAGCGAATCCTGGAAAATAGAGTGTTGCACATGTCATACCTGCTTCATTTACTCCGTCCGCCATAATGATCCTTCCTTGATGATTAATACCCATTCCGACCGTAGCATGTTTCGTATTAATGATTTCACCCGTTATATTATTCCACTGGTAATGTCGAGGAATGATTATTACTTCTTGATTCATATCTAATGTGAAGTCCATCGTTCTTGCAAAAAGATGCTGATCGTTTTTTGTCTGTAATGTCAAACTAGTACACATAGATAACACCCCATTTTATGATTTTATCTATACTTTACATAATTCTGATAAATCTGTAAAATAAAAACCTCTTTCCTTACAAACAAATTGAGAACGCACATATAAAGTATACATACGTTGAGGTTATCTCTAGTTTATAAATTTTTAAAATATAGTTGCAAAAGAATTATATGAAAAAGGAGCGAATTGTTACTATCGCTCCTTTTTATTTCTTTCTATATTTTATTAAAATAACTAGAGACCATTTTCTCTATGAACAGTATCCCTACATAACCCTCTTAAACATCTTCTCCAACTCATAAGTAGAATGATGCACAAGAATTGGTCTTCCGTGCGGGCACGTGTATGGGTTTGTTGTTGTACGAAGTTCTTCCAGTAAAGCAAATATTTGATCGTTTGTTAAATATTGATTAGCTTTAATGGACGCCTTACAGCTCATCATGATGGCTGCTTCTTCACGTAGTTTTTTAATATCAACTTTTTTTAGTTTGACGACTTGTTCCATCATTTCGTCGATAATTTCTGTTTCTTGTCCTTTTGGGAACCACGTTGGATGTGAGCGGACGATAAAGGATTGATGACCGAATTGCTCCAAAAATAGTCCAACTTTTTTTAGTTCTTCTAGTTGCTCTTCGACACGTAAAAATTCGGTAAGAGATAAATCAATACGGTATGGTACGAGTAGTTCTTGTACTTCTTGTGCTACTCGTCCTACTTTATCACGGAAGTATTCATAATTAATACGTTCCTGCGCAGCATGTTGGTCAATCATATATAAGCCTTTATCATTTTGAGCGAAAATATATGTTCCATGCATTTGTCCAATTGGATAAAGTGGTGGTAAGTCATTACCGTTCATTTCGATCTCTTTGATTTCCTGAACTTCTTCTTCCAATTCCTCTAATTCAAAGTCTTCATCGTTACTGTCCCACGATTTCTCTTCTCGAATCGGTTCTTCTATTATCGATTTTGTAGATGGTTGCCAACTTTGTTCTTCCCTTACGAGCGATTGTGGTGGTTGCCATTCTTGCTTCGGCGGTTGCCACAGTTGTGCTGGCTGCTTCACTGCCAGCGGTTCTTCTTGTTTTTCATCCATGCCTGTCGGTAAAATAATTTCCGGCATAGATGGCTCCTTCGGCTTCGCATGCTCAAACTTGAACTGTTCTTGCACACTTTCATCTTTTTCTTTTTTCTTCGTTGTCACACCCGCATCTGGAATGAGCTGTATTTTTTTGAATGCTGCTTGCAATGTTTCTTCGATAAGCTTTAGCAATTCTTGTTCTTTACTAAAACGAACTTCTAATTTCGCAGGATGTACGTTAACGTCAACTAGCATTGGATCCATTTCAATCGATAAGAAGCCGATTGGATATCGTCCGACTGGCAATAATGTATGGTATCCTTGCTGAATAGCTTTCATTAATACGAAATTTCGAACGTAACGACCATTTACAATCGTTGACATATAATTTCGAGATGCTCTCGTTACTTCTGGTAATGTTACATAGCCTTTAATTGTGAAATCTAAAGATTCCGCTTCAATTGGAACAAGCTTCTTCGCAACTTGAATGCTATAAATCGATGCAAGTACTTGTCTTACATCACCGTTTCCTGATGTATGAAGCAATTTCTTTTCATTATGAAATAGCTTTAACGATACTTCTGGATGTGACATTGCAATACGATATACGATATCTGTAATATTACCAAGCTCTGTATGAATGGTTTTCATATATTTAAGACGCGCTGGTGTATTAAAGAATAAGTTTTGTACTGTAATATCTGTTCCTTTTCGGCTCGCTGTTTTCTCCTGCTTTATAATGTCTCCACCTTTAATAATAAGGTGCGTACCAGGTGCATCACCTGTGCTAGTGATTAATTCTAATTCACTAACTGAGGCAATACTCGGCAATGCCTCACCGCGGAAACCGAGTGTTCTTATGCGAAACAGATCGTTTTCATCTTTAATTTTGCTCGTCGCATGTCGTTCAAAAGCGACAATACAATCTTCTTCTGCAATACCATCACCGTTATCAATGATACGAATTTTCGATAACCCAGCTTCTTCTAAGTGGATTTCAATAGATGTACTATTCGCATCGATAGAATTTTCCACAAGTTCTTTTACAACTGAGGCAGGACGCTCTACTACTTCCCCTGCCGCAATTAAGTTTGAGAGTTGGTCATCGAGTTTGCGAATTTTCCCCATCTACTTACTCATCCTTTCTTTAACTTTTTCTGTAAGCGATACAGTTCATTCATCGCTTCTAAAGGTGTCATATCAAGTAAATCAATTTTTTTAATTTGCGCAAGTACTGCCGTTTCTTTTGTATCTAGAACTGGCTTGTCTTGTTTTTTCGGGGACTGTTCTCCACCAAAGAATGATAGTTGTGATTCTTCTTCATTCTCTACCTTTGTTTCTTCTATTTCTACTGGCGCTTCTTTTACAACTACAGGTTCTGGAATTACTTCTTGCTCTTGCATTTTCACTTCTACACGCTTTGGAATAATAATTTCTTCTTGTCCTTCTAATTGCGCTAACACTTCTTTCGCACGAGCAATTAAGCTATCTGGAAGCTCCGCAAGTTGCGCAACGTGAATTCCGTAACTTTTATCTGCTGCCCCGTCTTGAATTTTATGAAGGAATACTACTTTTCCGTTCTCTTCAATAGCTGAAACGTGTACATTCTTCAGTTGATCCAAACTTTCTTCTAGCACTGTCAATTCATGATAATGTGTAGAGAATAACGTTTTTGCACCAATTTGGTCGTGAATATGTTCAATGATCGCTTGTGCAAGTGCCATACCATCATACGTAGATGTACCGCGTCCAATTTCATCGAATAAAATTAAACTTCTTTCTGATGCGTTTGCAATGGCATTTTTCGCTTCTAACATTTCGACCATAAATGTACTTTGACCTGAAATTAAATCATCTGCTGCGCCAATTCTCGTAAAGATTTGGTCAAATACAGGTAATACTGCTTCTGTTGCTGGTACGAAACAACCGATTTGCGACATAACTGTTACAAGTGCTAATTGTCTCATATACGTACTTTTACCAGACATGTTCGGTCCTGTAATTAAAAATACATCCATATTCTCTGGCATAATACAATCATTCGGTACATACAATTTCCCGTTCAATACTTTTTCTACGACAGGATGACGACCATCTTTAATAAAGATTTCGCGCTTCGTTGTTAGTACAGGTTTTACAAACTGTTCTTCTTCACTCACTGTCGCAAAACTTTGCAGTACGTCTAATTCACTGATTACTTTCGCTAGATGCTGTAATTTCGGAATAAATACTTTTACTTCTTCACGAAGTGCTGTAAATAGATCATATTCTAGTTGTACAATTTTTTCTTCTGCTTCTAAGATTAATGTTTCTTTTTCTTTTAGTTCATCTGTAATGAAACGTTCCGCATTAGCAAGCGTTTGTTTACGCTCATAGCGGCCTTCTGGTAATGCTCCAAGGTTTGCTTTCGTTACTTCAATGTAGTACCCGAAAATACGGTTGTATCCGATTTTTAACGATTTAATTCCTGTAATATCACGCTCTCGTTTTTCAAGCTCAGCAATCCACGTTTTTCCGTTTTTACTCACGTAACGATATTGATCAAGCTTGTCATTATAACCATCTTTAATAATATCTCCATCTTTAATAGAAAGTGGTGGATTTTCTTGAATACTTCTTCCTAGTAATTCTGTTAAGCTCTCACATGGATCTGCACCTTGAATTAATCTCGCTGCATACGCGTTATCTAACAAACTAATCGCTTCTAAAATAGCTGGCACTTGCAGTAACGAGCGTCTTAACTGCAATAAGTCCCGTGCATTCACATTACCAAATGCAACTTTCCCTGCTAAACGTTCTAAATCATATACTTCTTTTAACTTTTCTTTTAAATCTTCACGCAAGAAGTAATCATTTACAAACGTTTCAACCATTTCTAAACGCTCTTCAATTCGTTCCTTCTGTATAAGTGGACGTTCCATCCACTGTTTTAACATACGACCACCCATAGCAGTCTTCGTCTTATCTAATAGCCATAATAATGATCCTGTTTTTTCTTTCGTTCGAAGTGTTTCTGTCAGCTCTAAATTTCGCTTTGAATGCACATCAATCTTCATAAATTGATTCGTATAATAAATTTCCACAGGCTGCAAATGATCTAATGAACGTTTTTGCGTTCTTATTACATAGTTAAATAAGCGCCCAACTGCTTTAATTAACTTTGCTTGTGAAACATTTTTCACAAGATGTTCTAATCCTTCAGGAATTGCCGTTGCATCTTCATATGAAATCGTCATTTTTAACGTTTCAGTTAACTTGTTTAGTTCATCTTTAGAAAAGGAAGAATCTACAACAATTTCTTTCGAACCAGTTGCATACACTTCTAATAAAATATCTTCTACTGAACCAGTCAATAACGTTACTGTATTTTGCCCAGTCGTTAAATCGTTACAAGCTAACGCATATGATCCATCTTCAAAATGTGTTAACGCGGCTAAAAAGTTATTTTCTTTCTCATCAATCGTACGCCCTTCCATCATCGTTCCTGGCGTAATTAATTGTACGACTTCACGGCGCACTACACCTTTAGCTGTTTTTGGGTCTTCTACTTGCTCACAAACCGCTACTTTATATCCTTTTTCAACAAGTTGTTCAATATAGTTTTTAGCCGCATGATACGGTACACCACACATCGGTATACGTTCACTACTACCACCGTCTCGGCTCGTTAATGTAATTTCAAGTTCGTGGGCTGCTTTAACCGCATCCTCAAAGAACATTTCATAAAAATCACCTAAGCGGAAAAATAAAAAGGCATCTTGATAGTCTGCCTTAACTTTTAAATATTGCTGTATCATAGGCGTATATTGCGTCATACTTATCCTCCATAATTCTTACATAATAATCTATATTCATATATGTCACATTTCACGGACACTCTTATCTCCTATTTCAGGAGTCTTTCTTCATTATAGCACATTTCATTAGCAATCATGTTCATCTAAGCACCACTTATGTAAAGTAAAAAGCTAGGAAGAACTTCTCCCTAGCTTTCTATTACTCTTCTTCTGCATCAACGATAAAGTTCGGATCTAACTCTTCAAACTCATCATCTTCAATTTGGAAAGCATCATCTGATTCTACACAACCTTCAGGGTTTACACTTACACAAATTTTCGTTTCGCCAACTACTTCTGTTACAAATTCACGTTCTACCGTTACAACAATTTTATTACCATTTGGTGATACAAGAGCTTCTAAACAATTTGGTGGCTGAATGACACGAGCAATAATTTCTAAATCATCACCAGAAAAGTTTTTATCACGATATCCAATGCTTACTTCATCTGTGTAGTTTACACGTTCTGTTACAACTTCTGTCTTTGTATTGCCATCGAATGAATACCAAGTGTTCACATCGTAGAAACCTTCAATTTCCACATGTTTTCCATTCTTTCTTGCTTCGTACGAGTGGTTAATTACCCAGCACCCTAAAATACTTGTTGGCTCATTATTCGATTCACATGTATGCGTTGACTTTGTATACTTACGTCCTTTTCCAACCACTGCTTTTGTAATAATCTCTCTAAATTCGGACATTCGTAACCCTCCTCAATCACTATTCACTTAATCATATGCGTGACAATAGCGGAATGTGTCATTCTTTTTTTGAGAAGAACTTACGTTTAATCCACTAAAAAAAGAGATGTCAATTCGACATCTCTTTAACAACCACAATTTCCTTTTTTACTTTCTACCGCTGCGCCCGTTTCACCCTTCAATACATCGCCATTAGTT
This sequence comes from Bacillus cereus group sp. BfR-BA-01408, assembly GCF_022663305.1. NCBI lineage: Bacteria > Bacillati > Bacillota > Bacilli > Caryophanales > Bacillaceae > Bacillus > Bacillus cereus group sp. BfR-BA-01408. The sequence continues at coordinate 62,845 of NZ_JAKUFF010000007.1, forward strand.
GAAATTAATATTTCATCTGTTACGTTGTTAGAAATCGTACTTGCAACTAGCTGTAGTAAGTCATTTACATATGTTTGTGAAGATTTAAATTCTTGTACAACTGGGATACTATCTAACTTATCTTGCAGGGCATCAATTTCAGCTTCTACTTTTTTCAAAGCTTCCCATTTCCCGTAATGTTGCAAGTTTACTGCTTGTTTTTGCAGTGCTTTAATTTCATCAATTGCGCGCTTCACATTTTCATTTTTATGAATTTGCGCCTCTGCTTTCTTAAAGAAATCAACTTCTTCTGTTTCAGAAATCATTTTTGCTAATTCTTTCGCTTGCTCAACAATTTCATCTTTCGAATATACTTTCATCTATTATTCCACCTCAATCGGCTCTTCAACTAATTCTCCGTTAAGAGACCAAGTTTTTGCATCCGTTACTTTTACTTTCACAAGCTGACCAATTAAAGACTTTGGAGCAACGAAATTTACAAGTTTATTCGTACGAGTATAACCTGCAAGTACTTCTGGATTATTTTTACTTTCCCCATCAACTAACACTTCTACAATTTGACCTTTATAACGATTATTCTTTTCAATTGCCAATTTATTTACTAATGCATTTAAGCGTTGCAGACGTTCTTTCTTTACTTCCATCGGTACATTGTCTTTCATTTTTGCAGCTGGTGTACCTTCACGCGGAGAATAAATAAAGGTAAAGGCAGTATCAAACCCTACTTCACGATATAACGACATCGTTTCTTCAAATTGCTCATCTGTTTCATTCGGGAAACCGACGATAATATCAGTTGTTAATACCGCATTTGGAATTGCTTCTTTAATTTTTCTTACAAGCTCTAAATAATGCTCACGTGAATATTTACGCGCCATAATTTTTAACATTTCTGTGCTTCCAGATTGAACTGGTAAGTGAATATGTTCTACTAAGTTGCCACCTTTTCCAAGCACTTCAATTAAGTGATCATCGAAATCGCGTGGATGGCTCGTTGTAAAACGAATACGGGCAATATCAACTTTACGGAGTTCGTCCATTAAATCGCCAAGACCGTATTCTATATCTTCAAAGTCTTTACCATATGCATTTACGTTCTGTCCAAGTAACGTAATTTCTTTATAACCATTCGCAGCTAAATGACGAATCTCTTGGATAATGTCTTCTGGACGTCTGCTTCGCTCTTTTCCGCGTGTATACGGTACGATACAATATGTACAGAACTTATCACAGCCATACATAATATTTACCCAAGCTTTAATATCACCACGACGTACTTTCGGAAGATTTTCAATTACGTCTCCTTCTTTGGACCAAACTTCAACTACCGTCTCCTTCGAGAACATTGCATCTTTTAGAATGTACGGTAATCTATGAATATTATGCGTTCCAAACACCATATCTACATGCTGATTTTTTTGCATAATTTTATTTACAACTGATTCCTCTTGGGACATACAACCACATACACCAATTAAAAGATCCGGATTTCTTCGTTTTAGTGCCTTTAAATGCCCTAGTTCACCGAACACTTTATTTTCAGCATTTTCACGAATAGCACAAGTATTTAATAATACTACATCTGCTTCTTCAGTTGAAAAGGTTGGTTCATATCCAAGTGCAGTGAAAATACCTGCCATTACTTCTGTATCATGCTCATTCATTTGACAACCATATGTACGAATATAGAACTTTCTTCCTGTACCGAAATTGCGAAACTCTTCAGGTAAGCCAAAATCCCGTTCAATTTTAACTTCTTCTTTCCCTCGTTTTTTCGCCTCTTTTAAGGAAGGTGGTTGGTATACACTTTCAAAGTATTTACTATAATCTTTCTCTTCTTTTTTCTTAGAGGAATTTGCTTGTTGACTTGCTAATCGTTGTTGCTCGTTCATCGGTAATCTCCTTTCACCCTTAACTATACACACTTTATAGTCCATTTTAATGCACTTAGACCCACCTCAAAAATGGTTAGATAGCTTGAGAGATAACTTGTCCTTTGAAACTTGAGTAACCAATCTAATCATCTATAAGAATGAAGTCTTCCCCACACAAATAGACATTCCCTTTTTATATTTCTTTTTGTCCTACTAAAAAGCATATTGCTTTATCCCTATAAACATTACCATAGTATGAAGCGTTTCGCCAATTTTAACAAAAAATTGGCGCTGTCTTATCTTACATTTTATTAGCAATGAACTTGCCATTTCCATACAACGATTTACATATTATTGTACCATTCTGAATTTTCTAAGTAAATAAGACTACCTTATTTTCACTCATAAAAAAAGGTTGCCAAATGGCAACCTCCTCTTCTTATATTACATAAATTCAGCAACAAGTTCATCAAACATTTTCTGATCCATATTTAAATCAGATTGCACTAAAGGCTTCTCACTATATCCTTTTACTAGTTCTTGGTATGAAGGTTGCGCTGTATTTTGATAAATTAAACCTGTTACTAATCCGTTATTTTCCATTAATGTTTGCATAGCCATCATGCGATTAGACGGATCATATCCCTCTACTGTACTTAGTTTTGTTAAATTCTCTTTAAACCAATCGTAAGTATTTACTTTATTGTAAGTAACACATGGGCTGAACACGTTAATTAATGAAAATCCTTTATGATTAATACCAGCTTCAATAATTTGTGTTAATTCTTTTAAATCACTTGAAAAGCTTTGCGCCACAAATGTCGCACCAGCTGTTAAAGCCATTTCCATAACATTTAGTGACGGTTCGATTGAACCTTGTGGTGTACTTTTCGTTTTGAATCCAGCTTCACTACGTGGTGAAGTTTGCCCTTTTGTTAATCCGTAAATTTGGTTATCCATTACGATGTACGTAATGTCAATGTTACGACGAATAGAATGGATCGTATGTCCCATACCAATCGCAAATCCATCACCGTCACCACCTGATGCGATAACTGTTAAATCACGGTTTGCCATTTTCACACCTTGCGCAATTGGAAGGGCACGACCATGAATACTATGCACACCATATGAATTAATATATCCTGAAATACGACCTGAACAGCCGATACCAGAAATAACAGCAAGTTCATCTGGATTTAGGCCAACGTTAGCTGCCGCACGTTGAATTGCAGCTTGCACTGAGAAGTCTCCGCAACCTGGGCACCAGTTTGGTTTTACACTGTTACGAAAGTCCTTAAATGTTGCCATTTAATACAACCCCTTTTTTGCATTCGTTGTAAATCTCTTTCGGCAAGAATGGGTTCCCATCATATTTTAAAAGACTAGAAATTTTCTCACCGTTACCAAGATTCATTTTCATAATGTTAGCAAGTTGACCTGTTGCATTGTTTTCTACCACTACAACACGCTTCGCATTTTTCACAAGTGGATCGATTTCAGCTGTTGGGAACGGGTGAATTAAACGCACATGAGCATGGTTTACTTTCATACCCTCTTGTTCTAAGCGTTCCATTGCTTCTTCGATCGCACCACGAGTTGAGTTAAATCCAACAAGCAATACGTCTGCTTCTTCATGCTTAACATTTTTATAAACAGGGGTATTAAACTTCAAGTTCTCCATTTTACGGAAACGTTTGTCCATTTGATCTTTACGGTTTATAGCTGATTCAGATGGTTTACCCGTTTCATCATGTTCTACACCTGTAACATGGTGAACACCATTTTTCATACCAGGTAAAACACGTGGTGAAACGCCATCTTCTGTTACTTCATAACGCTTGAAGTATGCTTTATTTTCACGTTCTGGTAATTCCGCTTCTAAATCAAGCTTACCGCGACGAATTTCCACTTTATCTAACTTAAGTGGTTCTACTGTCTGTTTCCCTAAAGAAAGCTGTAAATCTGTTAAGAAAATAACAGGTACTTGATATTCTTCAGATAAGTTAAACGCTTCTACAATATCATAGAAAGCTTCTTCCACTGTACTTGGCGCCATTACGATTTTTGGAATTTCACCGTGCGTACCGTAAATCATTGCCATTAAATCAGACTGCTCTTGTTTCGTAGGTAATCCTGTACTTGGGCCACCGCGTTGTGTATCAACAATTACTAATGGCGTTTCTGTAATACCTGCTAAACCGATTGCTTCCATCATTAAGGATAGACCTGGACCAGCAGATGCAGTTAATGTACGAACACCAGCATAGTTTGCACCGATTGCCATTGTACAAGCTGCGATTTCATCCTCAGTTTGGATTACTGTTCCGCCGACTTTTGGCAATTTTTTAATTAAGTATTCCATAATTTCTGATGCAGGTGTAATTGGATATGCAGACATAAAGCGAGCACCACCAGCTACTGCACCAAATGCAATTGCATCGTTCCCAATCATAAACATGCGTTTCTGACCATCAGCTTTTTCAAGCTGCATCATGTTTACTTTTTCACCTAGTAACTCTTTCATATATTGAGAGCCGCGCTTAATTGCGTCCATGTTTTTTTGAACGACTTGCTCTCCTTTACGACCAAAGATCTCTTCAACAACATCTAAATAAGCTGTTTCATCTAATCCTAATACCGCACTTGATGCTCCAACAGCAACCATGTTTTTCATTAATGATGTGCCTAATTCTGAAGCAATATCTGTAAACGGTATCACATATAGATTTACATCTGTATTGTCAGGTATTGTCGGATTAAATTTCGCATCTGCAACTACAATCCCACCTGGACGTAATTCGTGGAAGTTAAAATCAATTGTTTCTTGATCAAAAGCAATTAAAATATCTAAATCATCTGAGATCGCGCGTACTTCTGTTGTACTTACACGAATTTTATTATTTGTATGGCCGCCTTTTATACGTGATGAGAAGTGGCGGTAACCGTATAGGTAATATCCTAATCGGTTTAATGCAATACAGAAGATTTCTCCTGTACTTTCAATTCCTTCACCTTGTTGGCCTCCAACTTTCCATGAAAGTTGACTAATCATCTCCTACACCCCTTTTGGCTGCATTCATTGTAGTGTATTTTTTTACAGTAATAGTTTAGCATTTTTTATGCAAATAAACTACAATGGACGCAAATTATGCCTCTTCTGATTTCCCTGAATCTTTAGTATAAAGCTATTTTGTTTTTCATTCTAGTATTAGGTCTTAAAAAAAGCAATAATATCAAATGAATTAATTCTAATTTTTCTGGATTTTTAAAACAAAAATTTTAAAAGCTTATATGTTCAACAAAATTATCATATAAAAATCGCTCTACAGTAGATGCAGCATAGTGTTTACAAAGCTCGTTAATTACATTTTCATAATCTCCATACGCTGATACATCTACAACCGTTTCTAATATCCCATCAAAATCCGAACCAAATCCTATATTGTTCTCTCCCCCCAACGAACAAATATATTCGATATGTCTTATTATATCTGTTATATTCGCTTGTTTTTCACTTGTTAGGAACTGTGGTACAAAAGTAACACCAATCACGCTATTTCGCTTTATAAGAACTTTAAGTTGTTCATCATTTAAATTACGTGGATGCTGACAAAGTTTCCTACAATTTGAGTGGGAGGCAATTGGATTTCTTGCAATTTCAATCACATCCCAAAAACTTCTTTCATTCAAATGAGAAACATCAGTCCATACATGTAATGTATTAAATTCTTGTACAACATGTTTACCAAAAGTCGTTAAACCCGCCCCACGCGTCTCTAGCGCACCATCAGCTAATAAATTGGCATAATTCCATGTTAGTCCAAAAGAACGTACTCCTAGGCGATAAAACAACCGTAATTTCATTTCATCTTTTCCAAGTGCTTCGCATCCTTCTAGTGTTAATATTGCTCCAATCTCGTCCTGTTTTAACATGTTCATATCATCTTTTGTCCGAATAAACTTTACACCCGGTAGTGATAAAATTTCATTATAAAAAATATCTACCATTTGTAATGCCACTTCAAATCGTTTTTCATACGCCACTGTTTCTGGAACATATATAGCAAAACATTGTATACTTCCTTTTCTTCTCTTTAACTGTTCAAACGTAATATGTAATTGCGAATCATGTTTAAAATCCTTTTTCCCCTTCGCATTCCATAACTGAAAGAGTACATCACAATGGGCATCAAATATTTTCATTTCCATTCCTCCATTATAAAAACAACCTGTTTGCATACTGCAAACAGGTTGTTTAAACTTAACGAGGTTCTACAATTAATTTTATTGCTGTACGCTCTTCCCCATCAATCATAATATCCGTAAACGCTGGGATACAAATCAGGTCCAAACCACTAGGCGCTACAAATCCTCTTGCAATTGCTACTGCCTTTACCGCTTGGTTCAATGCACCTGCACCAATGGCTTGAATTTCTGCTGTTCCGCGTTCGCGAATAACACCTGCAAGTGCACCAGCTACAGAATTAGGGACCGACGTTGCTTTAACTTTTAATATTTCCATTCCGCGTTTCCTCCTCGTTTCTATAAAAAGTATTAGCAATTATTTCACTTTAACTTATATTCACGAGGAATGACACGTATTCCTGCTAAATTTCTGTAATTTTTCTAAAAAATTAAAAAATAATAACTTATCTAAATTTTAATGGAAATTACTCAAAAAATGGCTGATCATCATTAATTAAGATACGCTCAATTTTCTTAGCTTTTCCTGTATTAGGATCCACATCAATTAGCACTGCACTTAATTGTGTTCTACCATTTGTCACTTCAAATCGTACTGGTAAGTTTGTTAAAAACTTCTTCAATACTGCTTCTCGGTCCATACCTAAAATTCCATCGTACGGCCCTGTCATACCAACATCTGTGATATATGCCGTTCCGCTTGGTAAAATGCGATTATCTGCTGTAGGAACATGCGTATGTGTACCTACTACCGCTGTAGCACGACCATCTACATACCAACCTAACGCTTGTTTTTCGCTTGTAGTTTCCGCATGGAAATCAACAAAAATAATATTCGTACGTTTTTTCGCAATGTTAATTAATTCATCCACTTTACGGAATGGACAATCAATTGGAGGAAGGAACGTACGTCCTTGTAAGTTAATAACTGCAACTTCTGTTCCATTACAGTTCACAAAAATAAGCCCTTTTCCTGGAGTTCCTTCTGGGAAGTTAGCTGGTCTTGCAAGATATTTTGCATCATCAATAAATTCAAATACTTCACGGTTATCCCAAGCGTGATTTCCAAGTGTAACCGCTTGTGCTCCGCATTCTAAAAAGTTACGATATATTTTTTCCGTAATTCCACGTCCACCTGCTGCATTTTCTCCATTAATAATGGTTACTGTAGGTGTATATTTCTTCTTTAGTGCCGGTACGTATTGTTGAATCATACCTCTACCAGGAGATCCTACTACATCCCCAACAAATAATATTCTCATATGTCTTACCCTTCCTATGTACTACATTTTTTATTACTATAGCTTCAAGTAATTATCTTACAATATATTTATTATAAGTTTGTTTCACTTGTATGCTAGGTATAACTAATTTCCTTTATTTTAACCAATTCCAACACAAAAAAATAAAGTGGTGTTTCACCACTTTATTTTGCGTATTCCACTGCACGTGTTTCACGAATAACAGTTACTTTAATATGCCCTGGGTAATCCAGTTCATTTTCAATACGTTTTCGAATATCACGAGCTAAACGATGAGCTTCTAAATCATCAATTGTATCTGGTTTTACCAGAATACGAACTTCTCGTCCTGCTTGAATTGCGAAAGATTTTTCTACGCCTTCATAAGACTCTGAAATCTCTTCTAACTTTTCAAGACGACGAATATAGTTCTCAAGTGTTTCACTACGAGCTCCAGGTCTTGCAGCTGATAATGCATCTGCTGCTGCAACTAAAACTGCAATGATAGAAGTTGGTTCTGTGTCTCCGTGGTGAGATGCAATACTGTTTATAACTACAGGATGCTCTTTATATTTCGTTGCAAGTTCAACACCAATTTCAACGTGGCTACCTTCTACTTCATGGTCAATCGCTTTACCGATATCATGTAATAGACCAGCACGTCTTGCTAGTTTTTCATCCTCACCAAGCTCTGCCGCCATAAGTCCAGTTAAATATGCAACTTCCATAGAATGTTTTAAGACGTTTTGTCCGTAACTTGTACGGTATTTTAAACGACCTAAAATCTTAATTAAATCTGGATGTAATCCGTGAACACCCACTTCAAACGTTGTTTGCTCTCCGACTTCGCGAATATACTCGTCCACTTCACGTCTTGATTTTTCGACCATCTCTTCAATACGCGCTGGGTGAATACGTCCGTCCTGTACTAGTTTATCAAGAGCGATACGAGCTGTTTCACGACGAATTGGATCGAATCCAGAAAGGATAACCGCTTCTGGTGTATCATCGATAATTAGGTCAATACCTGTTAACGTTTCTAACGTACGAATATTTCGACCTTCACGCCCGATAATACGTCCCTTCATTTCGTCATTTGGAAGATTTACAACCGAAACGGTTGTTTCAGCAACATGATCAGCTGCACATCTCTGCATTGCAAGAGATAAAATCTCTTTTGCTTTCTTATCTGCTTCTTCTTTCGCACGAACTTCACTTTCTTTTACCATTACGGCAATTTCATGAGAAACTTCACTTTCTACTTTACCAAGAATAATTGCTTTCGCTTGTTCGCGTGTCAGATTGGAAATGCGCTCTAATTCTGTTTGTTGCTTTTGAACTAACTCTCCCACTTTGCTTTCCAACTCTTCAATCTGTTGTTGTCTCGCTACAAGAGAATCCTCTTTCTTTTCTAACTGTTGCTCGCGTTTATCGAGCGTTTCGTCTTTACGATCAAGGTTCTCTTCTTTTTGCATTAAACGATTTTCTTGTTTTTGTAATTCGCTTCTACGGTCACGAATTTCTAATTCAGCTTCTGTACGAAGTGTATGAATTTCATCCTTTGCTTCTAAAAGCGCTTCTTTCTTAAGTGCTTCAGCCTCACGATTCGCTTCGTCTAGAATACGTTTCGCTTCATTGGCTGCACCATTAATCTTCGCTTCAGCAATAGACTTTCGAACAAAAAAGCCAACAACTGCACCGACTGTTGCAAGCAAAATGGAGATGAGTATCCAAACTGTACTACTCATGATTTCACCTCCCCTTGCTATGAATGAAAAAAGACTGTCGGCATGTACATTGAATACCAACATACAGCAAAGACCGTCGTCCCGCTTTTTTAAGGGACTTTCTTCATTTCACAATTAAAATGTCATATTATTATTTCGGCAAGATTTAAGTCTTACTCCGAATATTACTTCTCTTCTTGAGAAGAGTGTTTCGTATATAAGAAAAAATATACATTCTCATTGTATCTATCGCAATTTTCATTGTCAAGCGTTGTCTACTTTTACTTTCTTTACCTTCAGCTCTAATTTATATAGGAATGTAAAAAGCAGAGAGCATATTATCCTGGAAAACCTTAGTAAATTCCAGTTTATTCATGTAAAACACGCATATATCCCTCTGTACACATAATGTTTTAGATGGATTAAATATTTTATCTCCAACGATATACAACGCTTTCATAATGATACAAAAATAAAAGACACGAAGCCGTGTCTTTTATCCCACTTTAATCAAGAAGACTTGGATCTTCCATATCTTCAGCACCTGAATCTTCGCTAATTCCGTGATGCTCACGAATAAAGAAGGCAATTTCTTCTCTTAAATCCGTATTTTCTTTTAAGAACTGCTTCGAATTTTCACGACCTTGTCCTAAGCGTTCTTCATTATAAGAGTACCAAGCACCACTCTTTTGAACGATATCAAGTTCAGAAGCCATATCTAAGATTTCACCTTCTCTTGAAATACCTTCTCCGTACATAATATCAACTTCCGCAACACGGAATGGTGGTGCCACTTTATTTTTAACTACTTTTACTTTTGTTTTATTACCAACAATGTCGTTACCTTGTTTTAATTGCTCCGCACGACGTACTTCAAGACGAACAGTTGAATAGAATTTCAACGCACGACCACCTGGAGTTGTTTCTGGCACTATCTATAGATTTTCCATCTCTATAGTCCGGACTATCTCTTCATCTCTTTACAGAGAGCCTTGCACTTCCAGCAGTAGCCTATCATCTGCCGTACCCTACTCAGTTAACTAAAAGTCCTTTTCGGTAGTCTCTACACCTTCCCCATATCACTATGGAGCTTGGCACGGTATTACCCTAAATAATGGTGGGCTTCACCGTTAGCAACTATATGAATAGTTACACCCTTAGGCAATAAGGTTCACAAGGTTTTTTAACATGCTATCACTAGCAAGGGAAACCCATGGTAAACTCCTTAATCTTTACGATTAAGCAACTTGTAGTTGATTTCCGAACATAACCCCAACTTTTTCACGAATTTGGTTAATAAAGATTGCGATTGTTTTTGATTTATTGATTGCACCTGAAAGTTTACGAAGTGCTTGAGACATTAGACGAGCTTGTAAACCTACGTGTGAGTCACCCATGTCTCCTTCAATCTCAGCTTTTGGTACAAGAGCTGCTACAGAGTCAATTACGATAATATCAACCGCACCACTTCGTACAAGTGCCTCTGCGATTTCTAAACCTTGCTCCCCTGTATCAGGTTGTGATAATAGTAATTCATCGATGTTAACACCTAATTTTTGTGCATATACAGGATCCATTGCATGCTCAGCATCGATGAATGCCGCTTGTCCACCTTGGCGCTGTACTTCTGCAATTGCATGTAATGAAACTGTTGTTTTACCTGAACTTTCAGGTCCGTAAATTTCGATAATACGGCCACGTGGGTATCCGCCTACTCCTAGTGCCACATCTAGTGCTAAAGAACCACTAGAAACCGTAGAAACTTTACGCTCTGCTTGTTCTCCTAATTTCATAATTGAACCTTTACCGAATTGCTTCTCTATTTGTTTTAACGCCATATCTAACGCTGCTTGACGATCACTCATTCAAAATTCCTCCTTAACTGAATTGCTAATCTTATTATACCTATTTTCAATTCAATTTGCCAACAAAAATCGAACATTTATTCGATTTTTTTATTTTTCATTAAATATAACCGCATTTAACCATTAAAAAAAGCTAAAAGAGACTTATATCTCTTCTAGCTTTTTATACAAATGATAAAATCCATATTTTGCTGAGCGTTCCCTAATTTGTTGACGACTTCCGCTTAAATTTAGAGGAAAGACTACAGTTGGTTCATCTTTAATCGCCAATCCAACAAATACAGTTCCCGGCTCTTTATGTTCTGAAGCATCTGGTCCTGCTACCCCAGTGAAACTAATTCCGATATCCGCTTTTAATAATTCTTTAACATTTTCAGCAAGATAACGAGCACATTCTTTACTAACTGCACCGTCAGTAGACAACACTTCCTCAGGTACATGTAATACATGTTGCTTCACATCATTATGATAACAAATGACACCGCCTTTAAATACGGAAGATACACCAGCACTTTCTGTTACTTGATTACCGAAGAGACCACCTGTTAAACTTTCCGCACACGCTAAAGTTAATCCTTTTTTCTTCAATAACTCTATCGCCTTATAATGCAGAAACTCTTGGTCATACCCGTAGAAAAACTCTCCTACTCTTTCTAAAATCAAATCTTCCACATGCTGAATGAGTTTCTCTGCTTCATCAACATTTTGATGTTTAGCAGTTAAACGTAATGTCACTTCTCCATCATTGGCAAGCGGGGCAATTGTCGGATTCGTTTGTCCATCAATTAAATCTTGAACTTTCACCTCTAATTGAGATTCCCCAATTCCGAAGAAGCGAAGCACGCGAGAATAAATGTTTTCTCCTGTTGTAAAGTTACGTAAAAAAGGCTCTACATAACTTACATACATTGGCTTCATCTCTTTCGGTGGTCCTGGTAATAAAATATAAACTTTTCCGTTCTTATTTAACCCCATACCAGGTGCCATACCGTGATCATTTGCAAATACATTTGCCCCATTCAAAACGAGTGCCTGCTTTTTATTATTTTCAGTGAACTCACGACCTGTACGCTTAAAATAATCGCTTATTAATGCTAATGCATTTTCGTCATATACAAGCTCTTCCCCTAAGCTAGACGCAATTGTTTCCTTCGTCAAATCATCTTTTGTCGGGCCTAATCCACCTGTAAAAATAAGCATGTCCGCACGCTCTTCTGCAACTTCAATCGCCTGCTGTAATCGTTTGTTATTATCTCCAACTACAGTATGGTAGTACACATTAATGCCAATTGAAGCTAACTTTTCAGATAAAAACTGGGCGTTTGTATTTGCAATTTGTCCAAGTAATAATTCTGTTCCAACCGCAATAATTTCAGCATTCATCCCAATTCCCCCATAAACTTCTATTTTGAGTTTACAAAAGCAGCTCTATTTTTCCAGAAATAATCCCATCCTGAAATAACAGTAAAAATTAATGCAATCCATATAAAAATATCAGCAACTGGAATATGGATTAAATTTAAAGGCACATCGTGTAATAAATATGCCGCAATCGCGATGATTTGTGTCCACGTCTTAATTTTCCCTAGTTGATTTGCCGCAACTACTTCCCCTGTTCCAGCAAGTACAAGACGTAAACCAGTGACCGCAAACTCACGGCTTATAATGACAATAACGATCCAAGCAGGTACGTATTGCATCTCAACTAACGTGATAAGTGCCGCTGAAACAAGTAATTTATCAGCTAACGGGTCAAGGAACTTCCCTAAATTCGTTACAAGATTATACTTTCTTGCGTAATGTCCATCAATCCAATCTGTAGCCGAAGCAACAATAAAGATAAGCGCTCCTACTAAATGTTGAATTGGTAAATCAACATCACCAATTGTGTATGAACCCCAATCAAAGGGCGCTAACATAATTACCATAAAAATTGGAATTAAGCAGATTCTAGATATTGTAATTTTATTTGGTAAATTCACAGCTATTCCTCCATCATATCAAAAACATTTGTTCATTGAAAAAAGTCATCGAAGCGATGACTGTTATTGTGCAGGTTGCTCTATCCCTAGATTTTTAATCAAGAATTTTTGATGATAATTCTCTTCTGGATTCAACGGGAATGTAACGACTTGGCCATTTAATTTAAATTCAACATTCGGTGCACTTCCTATATTAAGGTTTACCACTTTCGCTGTTGATAAATCATATTTTTGAGTTTGGCCTTCCTCTATTGTTCCACTAAAGATATCATTTCCTGCCTCATTTTTAATACCTACATAACTTGCGCCTTTTGTTGTAATTTCTAGTTCTAACGTTTTATTATTATGAATTTCCAAAGTGGATTCCTTACCAGTTGTCCCAATTACTTTGATTTCTTGTTGTCCCGTTTGTTGCGCTGGTTGTTCTTCTTTCTTTGGCTCTTCTTTTTTCGGTTCTTCTTTTTTCGGCTCTTCCGCTTTCACTTCATCTTTCTTCGTATCTAACGGAGAGTTTTCCGCTTTTTTAACTTCAATTTTCTCGCTTTGAGCATTCGGAACTTTCTCATCATCTTTTCCAGTCAACGCTTGGAAAACAAACCAAATTACTACTCCAATTGCAATAACTAACAGCGCAACTAAGATTTTTGGCATATGATCTGCAATTGGCCATGATGAAGACTTTTGCATTGTTTCTTGCGTTTTTTGTCCAGTTGATACTTGTGGAACGTCACGTTTTTCAGATTGCGGTATCGTACTCTGATATTCCACAAGCAGTTCTTCTCCATTTAATCCAACCGCATCTGCGTATTGTTTAATGAATGCACGCGCATAAAAAGCTCCTGGCAATACATCATAATTGCCTTCCTCAATCGCTACTAAATGGCGTTTTTGAATTTTTGTAATCTCATGCAGCTGATCAATAGACAAGCCTTTCGTTCCTCTTGCTTCTTTCAGCTTTTGTCCTAATTCTGTCACTACTAACACCTCAATATTTCTTTAAAAGTCAAACATAGAGAAATTATTTTGCGTACCTTGCTCAATTTCATCTACTAAATTATATTGAATCTCTTCATCATAATCGTTACGCAACTCGATAATATAATCAAAATCATCCAATGTGTATTCTGACTGACTCACAAATACGTCAGGATGTTCCACAACTTTCGTTGCAGGCAATCTCATAATTTCACGAACAAGCTGCCAATGCCTTTCGTTAGCACGCTTTGTTGACACGATTCCATCTAAGATGAAAATATTGTCGTCGCTATACTCATCTTCAATCAATTGACTACGAACAGTTTGCTTAATAAGAGTAGACGATACAAATAACCATCTTTTATTTGCACAAACACTTGCGGCAACAATGGATTCTGTTTTTCCAACACGAGGCATTCCTCGTATACCAATTAGCTTATGGCCTTCTTTTTTCATTATTTCAGCCATAAAGTCTACAAGTAACCCTAATTCATCACGCACAAACCGAAATGTCTTCTTATCATCTGCATCTCGTTGTATGTACCTACCATGTCTAACCGCTAGCTTATCTCTTAGCTTTGGCGGACGATATTTCGTTACCGTTATGTTATCCATCGTATTTAAAATTGATTCAAGTCTAGAGATTTGCTCTTGATTATCACACATAAGGAGTAATCCACGCCTTGCATTATCTACACCATTAATTGTGACAATATTAATGCCGAGCATACCGATTAACGAAGAAACGTCACCAAGCAAGCCAGGTCGGTTTTTATGTATTTCATATTCAAAATACCATTCAATCATCCAAGATCACTCCCCTTGCTTACTTTACACCTACGTACTATATTATATGATTTCACCTTAATAGGGAAGCTAAATGTATAATCTATCCCTTTCAATTATTATACAAAAAAAATAGAGAGGAGAATCTCCTCTCTATTTTTTACTTATGTTGTACAAACTTTACCATTAAGTTTGCGATTGTATGTTGCTCTTGTTCGTCAGCAACTTTCCAAAGCTCAGCTAATAGTTTCTCTTGATCGTTGCGTGCTTCTACTTCATTCGCTAAATAGTCACCAACACGAAATGCCATATCTGATACAGCACCACCATCAAGACCTTTTCCTTGCGCTTGCTCTAAACGTTCTCCTAAAAAGCTCTTCCATTGATCAAAATTATCTAAAACTGACATGTGTAAGCACCTCACTACTTAGTAATAGAATCATGCTTAATTTGTACAGTTTTTCATTTTTTATGTAAGAAATTTTTAACAATGCCAACCGCCGTTCACTCCGATAATTTGTCCCGTTATATAAGATGCACCTGGAGATACAAGAAATGACACTGTTTTTGCTACTTCTTCTGGCAATCCCAGCCTACCTAACGGAATCTCTTCTGCAATTTCATTCTTATCCTCTTCTGAAAATACGTTTAACATTTCCGTTTCAATTGCACCTGGCGCCACCGCGTTCACCCTTATTCCACTTAATGAAACTTCTTTTGCTAAAGCTTTCACATATGAATTTTGCGCACCTTTTACCATCGAGTAAAGCACTTCACATGATGCACCAATTTGTCCCCATATAGACGAAACAAGTACAATATTACCGCTTCTCCGCTGAATCATTGAAGGCAGTGCCATTGATAATAATTTATAGATACTCTTCACTTGAAGTTCTACCATATCATTCAATTCATCGTTCGTTACATCTGTTACGAGTCCAAATATACTCTTCCCAGCTGCATATACGATAACATCAAGAGGATGTTCAATTTGTTTCCACAATTGCTCTGCCCCATCAGTAGAAGCTAAATTCGCTTGAACAGGAATTACTTCATCCCATTCTTTCTGTAACTCATTCACTTTCTCTTCACTGTTATTATAATGAACATATACTGTATATCCATCTTGAATTAATTGTTTCGAAATAGCAGAGCCAATCCCTCCGCTTCCTCCAGTTACTAATGCATACTTTTTCATACTATTCCTCTCTTATCTCAAAAAATCTTTTCCCCACAAATAAATAATACCCTCATCTTACAATTTATCAATGATAAGATGAGGGTATTATTGTGAAACCTTTTATTTTTTCGGTAAAACTTGACAAACGCTCATTTTTTCTTCTGATAATAATAATTTTGCTACTTCTTGTAAATCTTGAACCGTTAAACTTTCTAATACAGTCAATGCATCAAACAGACTCGACTCATTAAACGCATATCGTGTAAATTGATTTGCAATATATTCTGGTGAATTCAAGGAGCGTAAAAAGCCACCTATTTTCTTTTTCTTTACTCGTTCTAATGCCGCCTCATCTAATTGATCATAATTTGTGTTTAATAAAATACCTTTCAAACGCTCTTCCAGTTCATCAGGTTGCTTCGTATCGCCGCCAACCATTGCAAAACCGAAGTTATTCTCTTCCGTATAATCATACGAGAACGAATCATCAATGAGTCCTTCATTATATAAAGATTCGTAATGAACAGAACTTTTCCCAAATAAATAATCTAAAAGTAACGTAAGCGCAATTTCTTGTTTTAAAAGGGCTTCTCCTTTTTCTTTTAAGTTTGTCGCTTTAATACCAACTAAACATTTCGGTGTTTGTACAGGCATTGAAATAATTTTCTTCTTTTCATTTACCTCATCTGGTTCTTCTTCGAATGAACGTACTATTTCCGGTTGATTTTTATAATCTTTTTTCGCTTGATTTTCACGTATCAAATCCATCGTTTTCTCTGGATCGATTGCACCTACAACAAACATTAACATATTACTTGGATGATAAAACGTTTCATAACATTCATATAGTAGGTCTTTCGTAATTTTACTAATAGACTCGATTGTACCCGCAATATCAATTTTAATCGGGTGCTTTACAAACAAGCTATCAATTAACCCAAAATATAAGCGCCAATCTGGATTATCTTGATACATTTGAATTTCTTGCCCAATGATACCCTTCTCTTTTTCAACTGTTTTTTCAGAAAAGTAAGGCTCTTGTACGAAATTTAACAATGTATTTAAATTTTGTTCTACATTTGATGTACATGAAAAAAGGTAAGCTGTTCTTGTGAATGATGTGAAAGCATTTGCCGATGCCCCTTGTTTACTAAACAATTGGAACGCATCGTGATCTTCTTTTTCAAATAATTTATGCTCAAGAAAATGAGCAATCCCATCCGGCACACGAATCATCTCTTCTTTACCTAGTGGTACGAATGTATTATCCACAGAACCATATTTTGTCGTAAACGTTGCAAATGTTTTATTAAATCCTTGCTTCGGTAAAATATATACATCTAATCCATTAGGAAGTTTTTCATAATAGAGTGTCTCTTTTAATTGCTCATAAACAATTTTCTCCATTTATTCTCCCTCCGTTCCTTGTAAAAAGTAAATTGTATCTAGTTCAATATTTTTAGCAACTTTCACAATCTCTTCTTTCGTCACACTTTCAATACCTGTAAGCCATTCTTCAACCGGACGCGTACGATCTGAAATAATACCATGATACAGCATTTCCACAAATCCGCGCGGTGTATCAATCGCTTCTAATATTTGATTTCGAATGACACTTTTCGTTTGATGCATCTCCTCTTCAGAAAAATCACCATTTTGCATTGCAAGCATTTGCTCTTTAATAATCTCAACCGCTTTTTCATAATTTTTCGCTTCGATTCCTGACATGACAAATAATAAACCTTTATGACTTTCAAAGCGAGATGCTGCGTAGTACGCTAAACTATTTTTTTCACGAACGTTAACGAATAACTTCGAATGAGAAAATCCTCCAAACAATCCATTGAACAATTGCAGTGCAAAATAATCTTCATCTTTATACGTAATAAACGTACGATAACCGATGTGTAATTTACTTTGTTTTAATTCTTGTTTTTCCACAACTTCTTTTTCTTCATTATTTCTCTTATGAAGAAGTACATTTCTTTCTCTCGCAGGACGCGCTGAAATAGAAAAATACTTACTTACAAGATCCACTGCGTTTTCTGAAATATCACCAATAATGTATAGATCCATTTCATCCTCTGCTAACACTTTTTGATAATATTGATACAAACTTTCATTTGTAATAGAAGAAACACTCTCTTTTTTCCCATTTGCGCTTAAACGATACGGTTCTACTTTGCACATTTCTTCAATTAAACGCTCGTTTGCATAACGCATTTTATCATCATAAGTCGCTTCAATTCGTTGCAAGAGCGCTCTCTTTTCACTTTCCACGATAGAAGGTAGAAAACCATTCCCCTCTGTCGCTGGATGCAAAACGATATCAGATAACATAGAAAGCGCTTTTTCAAATAACGGTGGTGCATCATGTAAATATACTTCATTTGCAATGTCTACATAAATAGAGATAATATGGTCTTCTCCTTTTTTACTTACATCTACTGCCAAAGAAGATCCATATAATTCTTCTAAATATTGACGAAGACGAATTACAGAAGGAAGCTTTTCTGTCGCACTTTGCAATACGTATGGCAATAGGGCACGCTCTGTCACCGTCTCCTCATTTAAAGGTGCTTTCAAACGAAATACAAATGTATTTGTTTTATATTTATCAGTTGGAATAATATGTACTCGTAAACCACCTAGCTCATGTAACTGTTGTTCCATCAGTTTCATTTATAGCCCTCCTTTACGTATATAGGAATATTCCTCTTCAATATACAGTTTTTAGAAATAAAAAATCAACTTTTCTTCCTCACTATACTTACATTAGGCCCTTTCTAAAAACTGTAATATGTAAGGAACATAGTAAAATTCCGTATTAAATATAGTCTATGTAAAAAAGCCCGCACTAATGTGCGAGCTTTTTTTATACTTATCGTTTTCCTTTTTCATAAGGAGTTCCTAATGCTTTCGGAGCTTCAGAACGACCTACAAAACCAACAAGCGCTAATATTGTGAATACATACGGTAATATCGTTAAGAATACACTTGGAATTTCTTTTAGTACTGGAATTGTACCACCTGTTATTCCTAATGATTGAGCAAATCCGAAGAACAGAGCCGCTCCAAGAGCACCGAGTGGATTCCATTTACCGAAAATCATTGCTGCTAACGCTAAGAAACCTTGTCCAGTAATTGTAGCACCTGAGAAGTTACCAGAAATCGACATAGCGAAGACCGCTCCACCAACTCCTGCAAACATTCCAGATATAGCAACTGCAATATAACGCATTTTATATACGTTAATCCCCATCGTATCCGCTGCCATTGGATGCTCACCAACCGCACGAAGACGAAGACCGAACGGCGTTTTATAAATGATATACCAAACGACAAACGCTAAAATAATAGCAATATATGATGTTAACGGTACATTAGAGAAAAAGATTTTTCCGATTACCGGAATATCCGAAAGACCCGGAACATCGATTTTTTCAATGCGGTATTGAATGAAATCAGTTTGTCCTTTGCCAAAGATTTTCTTAATCGCAAATACTGTTAAACCAAGTGCTAAGAAGTTAATTGCTACTCCGCTTACTACTTGATCTGCACGGAATGTAATGGATGCTACTGCGTGAAGAAGTGCAAACAATCCACTACCAATTGCTGCAAATAATAATGCAATCCAAGGAGTCATCGATCCCCACGTATCACCCATTAATAACGTTGTAACA
Organism: Bacillus cereus group sp. BfR-BA-01408; assembly: GCF_022663305.1. Classification (NCBI taxonomy): domain Bacteria; kingdom Bacillati; phylum Bacillota; class Bacilli; order Caryophanales; family Bacillaceae; genus Bacillus; species Bacillus cereus group sp. BfR-BA-01408. The sequence goes on from NZ_JAKUFF010000007.1 coordinate 82,364, forward strand.
ATACCAATAAATGCACCAAATAACATTAAACCTTCTAACGCTATATTTACAACTCCAGAACGTTCACTGAACACTCCACCTAACGCCGTAAAAATAAGTGGCGCTGCCGTATATAACGTACCCGTCACAAGAATGGCTAAAATATCTAAAAAGCTCATTTATTTCCCCTCCTTGCTCATGCGTGTAAGTGCCCAGCGTAAAACATAACTGCACGCTACAAAGAAAATAATACATGCAATAATAACGTTAATTAACTCCGAAGGTACATCTGCTTCGAAATTCATTTGTGGTGCTGCACTTTTCAAACCACCAAACAGTAAAGCTGCTAATAGTATACCAAATGGATTATTTCCGCCTAAAAGTGCTACCGCAATCCCATCAAATCCAATACCAGTAAACGAAGACATTGCTGTCATACTTTGGAATGTCCCTAATCCTTCCATAGCTCCACCAATTCCTGCAAAAGCACCAGCAATTGTCATTGATAATACAACATTACGCGATACTTTCATTCCTGCGTATTGAGAGGCATTTTGGTTAAAACCAACCGATTTTAATTCATACCCTAACGTTGTTCTATCTAATAAGAACCACATTACAATCGCAATGATAATAGCCACAACAATTCCCCAGTGTAAACGAGATCCATCTGTCAATGAAGATAACCAATCAGAAGCTAACGAAGCACTTGCTTGTACGTCATAAGATTTTTCATTACCTTCGTGGATAAAACGTTTAATAAGATCATAGGTAACATAAAGTGCAATGTAGTTCATCATAATTGTAACAATTACTTCATTTACTTTAAGTTTCCCTTTTAAATATCCAGGTATAAAACCCCATAAACCGCCGACAATTGCTGCCACTAAAATAGATAACGGAATATGCAAAATTGCTGGTAACGACACTGCATATCCAAACCAAACAGCAGCAAGCCACCCAACTAATAATTGTCCTTCCACTCCAATATTGAAAAGACCTGTACGAAATGCAAATGCTACTGAAAGACCAGCTAATACAAGCGGAATCATTGTACGCAACGTCTCACCGATAGCTTGTGGATTGCCAACCATCCCTTCCCAAAGCGCGGCATATCCAACAATTGGATCATATCCACTAACTAACATTACAATGGCACCAACAAGTAAACCGAAAACTACGGATAACACAGGTACTAAAATATTAATTGTTCGTTCTGTTAAAAATTTTTTAGCCATTTGTGTTCACCTTCTCTTTCCCTGTCCCGCCGGCCATTAATAATCCAAGCTGTTGTTCATTTGTTTCTTTCGCATCGACAATCGCTACAATTTTCCCTTCATATATAACAGCCACTCGATCGCTTACATTTAAAATTTCATCCAGCTCTAAAGATAAAAGTAATACTGCCTTACCATTATCTCTCTGCTCAATTAATTTTTTATGAATAAATTCAATCGCACCTACATCTAAACCACGTGTTGGCTGTGCTGCAATTAATAAATCTGGATTACGATCTACCTCACGTGCAATAATTGCCTTTTGTTGGTTTCCACCAGATAGAGCGCGAGCTAACGTTTGTTCACTAGGTGTACGTACATCAAACTGTTCAATAAGTGCTTTCGCTTTTTCTGTAATTTTACTAAAATTTAAAATCCCTTTCTTTGAAAATGGATTTTTATAGTATGTTTGTAAAACAATATTGTCCCGAACAGAAAAATCGAGAACAAGTCCGTGTTTATGACGGTCTTCAGGAATATGACCAATCCCCTCTTCTGTTATTCTTCGAACAGGCCAATTCGTTATTTCTTTTCCTTTAATTGCAATAGAACCTGACTCAACTTTTCGTAAACCAGTAATCGCCTCTATTAATTCACTTTGACCATTTCCATCAATCCCTGCAATCCCAACGATTTCTCCTGCACGAACAGTTAAGTCAAGGCCTTTTACAGCAGGTAACTTGCGCGTATCATGAACAATTAGGTTTGCAATAGATAGTACTTCTTCCATTGGTTTAGCTTCTATTTTTTCTGTTTTAAAATTCACTTGACGTCCGACCATTAACTCTGCAAGTTTATGCTCATCCGTTTCCGCTACATCAACAGTACCAATCCCCTTACCTTTACGAATAATTGTACAACGATCGCAAACTTCCATAATTTCTTTCAACTTATGTGTAATAAGGATAATAGATTTCCCCTCTTGCACAAGCTTTTTCATAATTTGAATCAACTCATGAATTTCTTGAGGAGTTAACACCGCGGTTGGCTCATCAAATATTAAAATCTCAGCACCACGATAAAGAGTCTTTAATATTTCAACCCTTTGCTGCATCCCAACAGAAATATCTTCAATTTTCGCATGTGGATCAACAGCCAAACCATACTGTTCAGATAATTGCTTAATTTCTTTTGCCGCCTCTTCAACAGCAATTTTCCCGTTTTTCTTCGGCTCATTTCCAAGAATAATATTCTCTGTAACTGTAAAATTATGAACAAGCATAAAATGCTGATGGACCATCCCAATACCAAGGTCATTTGCTATATTCGGATTTGTAATTTTTACAGGTTTTCCTTTAATTTTAATTTCACCTTGTTCTGGTTGGTACAAACCAAATAGTACATTCATCAATGTGGATTTCCCTGCACCATTTTCTCCAAGTAAAGCATGTATTTCTCCCTGTTTTACTTGCAGCGTAATATCATCATTCGCTACAATGCCTGGGAATACTTTTGTAATATTGTTCATCTCAATTACGTATTCCATTTTGTTCCTCCTTTTAGCAGGGAACACTCCCTAATTACACTCTATTAAAAGTATTTATATATATGCAAAGGTTAGTTCTACGAACTAACCTTTGCTATTTCTCTATTATTATTTCTTTAGAGAAGCTTCATATGTTTTATATTCTTCGTCAGTTGCAGGGACTTTAATTTCACCGTCAGTGATTTTCTTCTCAAACTCTTCTACTTTTGTTAAGATTTCTGGATTTACTTTTTTCACATTGTCAGTAGTTTTCGCAATACCAACACCGTCATCTTTTAATCCGAATTCTTCTACTTTACCGCCTTTTAATTTACCATCTTTCGCTTCTTGTGCTACTTTTGCTACTGCAATATCAACACGTTTTACCATTGATGTTAAAGTTACGTTTTCAGGCATACCTTCTTGATTTTGGTCACGGTCAACACCGATTACCCAAACGTTTTCACCTTTTTTCTTACGGTTTTTCGCTTCTGTGAATACACCGTTACCAGTTGCACCTGAAGCATGGTAAATTACGTCAACTCCACCACCGTACATTGCTGAAGCTAATACAGAGCCTTTTTCTGGTTTATCAAACGCATCAGCATATTGTGATACGATTTCGATATTTGGATTTACTGCTTTTGCACCAGCTTTAAAGCCTGATTCAAATTTTGTAATTAATGGGCTTTTTACACCACCAACAAACCCAACTTTATTTGATTTTGTCGTCATCGCTGCTACAGCACCAACTAGGAATGAACCTTCATGGTCTTTAAATGTAATACTTGTTACGTTCGGCTTCTCTACAACTGTATCTACAATCGCAAATTGCTCTTTTGGATATTGTTCAGCTACCTTTGCAATTGATTTTTCCATTAAGTAACCAATACCAAATGTTGTGTTATAATGATCTTTCGCAAATTTCGTTAAATTCGGGATATAATCCGCATCTTTACTAGATTGAAGATAACGATATCCTTCATTTTTCTTTAAGTCATTGTCTTTACCGAACTTCGTTAAACCTTCCCAAGCTGATTGGTTAAATGATTTGTCATCAACGCCCCCAACATCTGTAACCATACCAACCTTAAACTCTTTTTTGTCGCTACTCGCTTTATCCGAGTTACCACATGCACCTAACACCGCACTTGCTGCTAATGTTAATGATAATAAAAGACCTGTTTTTTTCTTCATACTAGAAACCCCTCCTGAAATGATTTGTCTATTTTTTTATACGCCGCTGTCCCTAACTTCTTGCTGTCACCTCCCTAAAAAGGAACTCACCTACATACGTTTTCTTAATACGTGGAAGCTAAACTTGTCAGCTCTAAAGTAATTGATAGAATATAAGATTGGCTCATCATTTTGATCATAGTGCATTTGTTTTAACACTAGCAGTGCCGTTTCCGGTTCACATTCCAAAATCGGTGAGATTTTCGGATGATAGCCAATCGGCTCAATGTGAGCAACTGCGTATGTGATACGTTTGTGCGTATTGTTATGTATCACTGTAAGCAATGATTCTTCGTTGTATCCCGATAAATCTGGCAATATCTCTTTTGCAAGTTTATCGATACAATATACAACAGGTTCCCCATCTGCTGTACGCACACGCTCAATCATCACTGCATTAAAACCATCTTCACTATTAAACTTCTCTTTTTCTTCTTCTGTTAAACTTGTTGTAGATGATGATAAAAAGATAGTTCCTGGTGTTTTCCCCACACTAGAAATCATATCTGTAATACTAGAAAGTTGTTCAATCCCAGAAGAAAATAACGGCTTTGCATTTACAAATGTTCCTACACCATGTCTGCGAATGACAACATTTTCTTCTTCTAAAATACGCAGCGCTTCCCTTAAAGTCGCTCTACTTACGCCAAGTTCTTTCGCTAAATCAAACTCTGATGGTAACTTTTGTCTTTCTTTGTAAGCCCCATCTTTAATTTTTTCTTTGATGTGATCAATCACCCGTAAATATAGGTGACGACTATCGGATTTTACTGACATAAGACTCCCCCGCATTTCAATTATTCGACCTCTGATGTAAGACTTCTTTTCTCTTTTTTCAACTTACAACATAATAAAAATTGCTAAATACTAAAAACAGGCATAATTGTCGAATAAATATTAATAATTTTTTAAGATGAAATTTTCACTCTTTACTGCATAAAAAAAACTTTGCACCACAAACATTCCTCATAGCGAGAAAAAGTTCGGCACAAAGATCTCTTACATCCTTTGTTACACACTTTTCCCCTCATAGTCTAGCAATTCATGGTTGCCAGGTAGAAACTTATGGACCTTATCTCCAAGATTATATGAGGCAGTGATTCTTTTCGAAGTAATCTTACCACTTGCTCCCATACGTGTCAACAAAATTTAACAATTTTCCACATTAAATATCGAACGTTCACAAAAAACCACACCAAAGTATTCGTATTCTAAAGAATCGCCTTAAATGTAAGCCCTTTCTTTATTGCTGAATATAGTATATAACAAAACCAGCATATAAAAAAGCCTAATTGTAAAAACAATTAGGCTTTTTTTATGAACTTTTTTCTTGTACATCATTAATGAGCACTTCACGTGGTTTACTACCTTCATACGGACCTACTACACCATTCATTTCCATTGCATCAATTAAACGGGCAGCACGTGTATAACCAACTCTAAACCTACGTTGCAACATAGAAACCGATGCTGTTTGCATTTCCACTACGAGCTGAACTGCTTCATCATATAATTCATCTTCTACTTCCTGCTTCGTATCAGGAACATCTTGCGGAATCATATCTTCTTGATATTGCGCTTTTTGTTGACCAATAACATATTCTACAACTCTCTCAACTTCATCATCTGATAAAAACGCACCTTGTACACGTACGGGCTTCGATGCACCAATTGGTATAAATAGCATATCTCCACGACCTAGCAGTTTCTCTGCACCACCGCCGTCAAGAATTGTACGAGAGTCTGTTTGAGAAGATACAGCGAATGCAATACGTGATGGAATATTTGCTTTAATAACTCCCGTAATGACATCAACTGACGGACGCTGCGTTGCAATAATTAAATGAATACCGGCAGCACGAGCCATTTGCGCTAGACGCATAATCGCATCCTCTACATCCGATGAAGCAACCATCATTAAATCTGCTAACTCGTCCACAATTACGACAATATAAGGTAATTCGGGTTGTTTCGCTTCTGATTGATTATTATGCTCTTTTATATAGTCATTATATCCTTCAATATTTCGCGTGCCACTATGAGCAAATAATTCATAACGGCGCTCCATTTCACTCACAACTTTTTTCAATGCTTGCGATGCCTTTTTCGGATCCGTTACAACTGGTGTTAACAAATGAGGCACACCGTTATATACATTTAACTCTACCATTTTCGGATCAATCATCATTAATTTTACTTCATGTGGTTTTGCACGCATTAAAATACTAACAATAATACCGTTAATACATACACTTTTCCCGCTACCTGTCGCACCTGCCACTAGCAAATGGGGCATTTTATTTAAACGGGCTAATACAGCTTCACCTGTAATATCTCGTCCAAGACCTATTAACAACTTCTCTTCCGGATGATTGTTAGCTTTAGAATCAAGAACTTCTCTAAGCGTTACCATAGAGACTTCTGAGTTCGGAACTTCAATTCCTACAGCTGATTTCCCGGGAATAGGCGCTTCAATACGAATGTCTTTCGCCGCTAACGCAAGTGCTAAATCATCACTTAAACCGACGATTTTGCTTACCTTTACTCCCATATCAGGATACACTTCATATTTTGTAACTGCAGGACCTCTATGTACTTTTGTTACTTTCGCTTTCACTCCAAAACTTTGGAAAGTACGTTCTAATTTACGAGCATTCTCATAAATTTCCGCATTTTCATTTGTAACTTGCTTATTCTTTGGAAATTTCAATATATCAAGCGCAGGAAGCTTGTAATCTTTATTTTCTACATTTGAAAATTGCATAGGAGGTGCTTGTGTTTCCCCCTCTAGCGATTCAACGATTTTTTCTCCACGCTTTTTCTTCGGCTCTTCAACTGGTGGAGCCTCTTCAATAAACGGTGAAGTGACTAACTCTTCTTCCTCTACTTCAATTCGTTTATCCTCTTCTTCATTTACAGGATAATTCTCAGTGAAATTCGAAATAATCGGAGGATCAATTGAGATTTCTTCCATCGGCTCAATAATTTCTTCATGTTCTGCAGCGCGTTTGCTCCTTGTGCTTCTTGTTGTTTTTTTCTTTTCTGTTTGTTCAGCCGTTCTTTTGGCTCTCCAATCTTTATAGTCCCCTTGCATCACTTGAAATTGACTTCTAAGAATTCTGCCAACTGGAGCTAACACTTCTCCAATATGCTTATTTGTTATACAAAGTATACCGAGAATAACTAAAATAATACCAATAATATAAGCTCCTACTTCGTCAAATAAGAAGTAACAAGTCGCGAACATAAGTGCACCAAACATGCCACCACCTAAATGAACGCTATCTGGCCCTTTTTTCATTTCAAGAAAGAAATTATCTTTCGTACTTACAATAACAGAAGTATTTTGCACTGCTCCATCTTTCGTAAGAAGGTTAAATAATGTAATATGACTAAACATTAATATCGCCAATACTATTAAATAAAAACCGATTAACCGTTTATTTAAAAGGTTCGGCCATCCACGTTTTATAACGAATGAAACGGATAAAGCTATTACACCTAACACACCAATTATGTACCACTCACCAAAGAAGAAGCGAAAAAATAACACAAACGATTTTCCTACAACGCCTAGCTGTAAAATCGTAATGATTGAAAGTGCAAAAAGAGTTAAACCGACGATTTCATAATACAAAGTTGGCTTTATCGTACGTCTTGTCTTTGCCTTCGTCCCTCTTTGCTTTTGTTTTGCCATTTCTTCACCTCGTGATCTACATATAAGTAAAACTTCCTAAAAAACTCTGCTTATATGTTTGTTTTCTCTATTTTTTCAGGTCTTTATATCTTCTATTTTTACACTTCTTGTAAAATGTTAAATAAACAGAAGAAAGCAGCCCTCTCATGGCTGCTCAACCGTCTTGTTTTTTATATTATACCATAGCTTCTAAACAAAATCCTTCTTTTTGCTAAAAGGTTATTTTCTGTCCCGGCTCAAACTCTAAGTAGTGAAGCGGATCCGTACTTAACACGCGTACAATAGAATAATACCCATGTTCTTCTTCTGAAACCATTAATTCAACACCATTTATATTTACGACTTTTTGACTTTCACATTGCGAATAATCGGCTGGATACACGAGTTGCTCTGGCATAATTGTATATAAAATCATTGTAACATTGTCCCTTCTGCATGATCATCCGCGCGACCATCTATTAATTCGTTTAATTTTCGAATCGCATTTCCGATACCACCGACATCATCTATAAGACCATACTTCACTGCATCTCCACCAATTACATTCGTACCAATATCTCGCGTCAAATTCCCTTTCGCAAACATAAGCTCTTTAAAACGATCTTCCGTTACTTTCGAATGCTTCGTCACAAAGCGAATGACTCTTTCTTGCATTTTATCTAAATACTCAAATGTTTGTGGCACACCTATAACAAGACCTGTTAGACGAATCGGATGAATTGTCATCGTCGCAGTTTCTGCAATAAATGAATAGTCTGTAGAAACGGCAATCGGTACACCGATAGAATGCCCTCCGCCTAAAACTAAAGATACTGTCGGTTTTGAAAGTGAAGCGACCATCTCAGAAATTGCTAGCCCAGCTTCAACGTCACCTCCAACTGTATTTAACACTAAAAGCAAGCCTTCAATTTTCGGATTTTGTTCAATCGCAACAATTTGCGGAATAATATGCTCATATTTCGTTGTTTTATTTTGCGGTGGCAACTGAACATGACCTTCCACCTGTCCAACAATTGTTAAACAATGAATACGTGATTCATTCATTTGCGGTACATTCGTTTGTCCAAGCTGCTGAATTTTTTCCACTATTGAAGCTTCTTTTCCAGTTTCTTTCGGCTCAGCCTCTTTCTCTTCATTTGTATAACGATCACGTTCTGTCATATCGCATCCCCTTTCACTCGTATATAACTAGTATTTCTTAAGTTATAAATTTCATTCGATAGAGTGAAAAAAGAAAAAAGATCACCCATAAAGGTGATCTTTTTTATACTTCCATAATAATCGGTAAAATCATAGGTTTTCTCTTCGTCTCTTCGTACAAGAACTGTCCTAATAATTCACGAATATTTTGTTTTAACATAGACCATTCAATTGAATATTCTTTAATTGATTGCTCAACAATCATACGTACAATCTCTGTAGAACGGTCAATTAACGCTTCTGATTCACGTACATATACAAATCCACGTGAAATGATTTCTGGACCAGAGATAATTTTCTTTTCATCTTTACCCAGTGTTACAACAACTACTAATATTCCATCTTGAGATAACATTTTTCTATCTCGAAGAACGATATTACCAACATCACCTACACCTAATCCATCAATTAACACATTGCCAGCTTGCACTTTGCCAACTAAGTTCGCTTCATCGTCACCAAAACCAATTACATCGCCTTTTTCTACAATAAAGATATTTTCTCTTGCAATACCTACATCTTCAGCTAAGTATGCATGTGCTTTTTGCATACGGAACTCACCATGTACGGGTACAAAATATTTCGGTTTCATTAAATTTAACATTAATTTTAATTCTTCTTGGCTACCGTGACCTGAAACGTGAACTTTTCTTTCACCGTAATAAACAACTTCAGCTCCCGCTCTAAATAACAAATCAATAATTTTCGATACAGATATTTCATTACCTGGAATTGGAGATGCCGCGATAATAACCGTATCACCTTTACGAATTGAAATTTGTTTATGAGCTTGCTTTGCCATTCTAGAAAGGGCTGCCATCGGTTCACCTTGGCTACCTGTCGTTAAAATAGCTACCTTTTTCTCTGGGAAATTGTCTACTTCTTGTAGTGAAATAACCATACCTTCTGGAACATCTAAATAACCAAGACGTCTTGCGATATCTACCACTTTCACCATACTACGCCCTACAACCGCTACTTTTCGTCCTGTTTCAGCAGCTGCATCAAATACTTGTTGAATACGATGTACATTCGATGCAAATGAAGCAACGATAATACGTCCTTCTGCGCCGTAGAACACTTTAGAAATTTCTACACCAACTTCTTTTTCAGAACCTGTATAGCCTGGACGCTCAGCATTTGTACTATCAGATAATAAGCATAGAACGCCTTCATTTCCGATTTGAGCCATTTTCCCAAGGTCTGCTCCACTATTTCCAATTGGAGTTTGATCGAATTTAAAGTCTCCCGTATATACGATTGCACCTTTTGATGTATGGAAACAAACACCAACAGAATCTGGAATACTATGTGTTGTTCCAAAGAACGACACCGTTGTAGTATTAAACTCTACTGTTGAATTTGAATCGATTGTTTTTAAATCTACACGGCCTAACATACCCGCTTCGCCAAGTTTTTCTTGTATAAGTCCTACCGTTAATTTCGTTGCATACACTGGAATTGATAATTTACGAAGTACGTAAACAATGCCACCAATATGATCTTCATGACCGTGAGTAATAAATAAACCTTTTACTCGCTCTTGGTTTTCTACTAAATATGTAATATCAGGAATAACGATATCAATTCCAAACATTTCATCTCCTGGGAACATTAACCCTGCATCTACAATAAAGATTTCAGAATCAATTTCAACACAGTACATGTTTTTCCCGATTTCACCTACTCCACCAAGAGCAAATACTTTAACAGACTCATTCTCTTTTCTCTTCATGTTGTTGCCTGGTTTAAAAATCTTTCAAACACTGATTTCACTAAAATTGCAGAGACACCAGGGGAAACTCTACAACCACCATATATTCACCGTCCAAGACGAATGTCCTTACCGTTATGCGATATCATGTCCTTGTTTATTTTTTAAACCAGGTTTCACCTCTCTTTCATTATATAAATCAAATATCTTATTCGATATGATATGAAAATGTAATCAAATTATAATTTTTACCAATTTTGCTAAGCATACCCGTACTAAGCTACTTAGCCATATTATACCTGATACAAGAAATAGAACACAAGTTAAATCGTGCGAAAGAAAAAGGAAAAGAACGCATTCCCAACAAACTTATCGAACTGATGTCCTTTATATTTACTCCGATTTCGTACCCCATATCGTTTTGAAGAAATAGCTATAAATACTCTAAATTCATTTCATAATATAGATTTTCAAGACTTATTTTTCTAGAATTGAACAAAAAACTTATAAAATGAAGTTTTTTTATGAATTACGTCATATTTGAAGCAATTTATCCGAAAAATAGAATTGGTATTTTAATACGTTTATACAAGTGTTCATTCTATAATAACTATGACTTTTTAATTCTTTTAAAGGGTTACGATTATTTTCTTTTACATATTGCAATATATAATGAAAAACCAGTTAATGACCTTATAAAAACATATATAGGTAAGATAAGAAAAGAGAGGAAAAGACTTTCATACAAATAAAAAATGACCTAGTTCTACACTAGGTCATTTTTATTAACGAGGGATAGATTGCATAACAGATTGTAACGTTACTCTTTCTTCTTCTGTTAACGGAAGAAGTGGTAAACGTACAGAACCTACATCTAATCCAACCATTTGTAATGCTGTTTTTACTGGTGTTGGGCTTGGCGCCATAAATAATGAATCCGTTACTCTTACAAGTAATTGATGTAATTTTTGCGCCTTCTTAAATTCACCTGCTTGGAACGCTGCAATCATTTCTTGCATTTCATTTCCGATAACATGAGATGCTACAGAAACGATACCTTTCGCTCCAACTGCCATAGCTGGTAACGTTAAACCGTCATCACCGCTGTATACTGCAAAGTCGTCCGCTGTTTTTTCAATGATTTCTGTCATTGTTAACACATCGCCGCCTGCATCTTTAATCGCAACAATGTTTTCTATTTCTGATAAACGAACAACTGTATCAACGGAGATTTGTACAATAGATCGTCCCGGAACGTTATATAGCATAACCGGAAGTGGCGTGCTTTCAGCAATTGCTTTAAAGTGCTGATACATTCCTTCTTGACTCGGTTTGTTATAATACGGTGCTACTAGCATTACTGCATCAACACCAACCTCTGTTGCTTTTTTCGTTAAGTCAATAGAAGCATGCGTATTATTGCTACCTGTTCCAGCGATTACGGGCACCCTTTTATCGACAACAGATACGACATGGCGATATAACGCTACTTTTTCTTCTGAAGTTAATGTAGGAGATTCTCCTGTCGTTCCTCCTACCACGATTGCTGTTGTACCGTTATCAATTAAATAATTTACCAATTTCGTTGTCTTTGCAAAATCGATATTGCCGTTTATATCAAACGGTGTTACCATCGCGGTTGCAATTGTCCCAAAATCTATCATGGTCTCACTCCTTATTGTTCCAGTTGCTTTTCTTTTGAAAGCTCAAACGCACTATGTAATGCATTTACAGCCTCCACTAAATCAGTTTCTTTTACAAGAACCCAAATTGTCGTATGGCTATCTGCTGATTGCAGAATTTGAATACCTTTTTCAGCTAAAGCTGTAACGATTTTCGCAGTAACCCCTGGGTATCCTGCCATTCCAGCTCCTACAATAGATACTTTCGCACAATGCTCTGTCACAATTGGCTCATACCCAAGGTTTTGTAATAGTTCAACTGCACGATTTGATACATTATCACTCACCGTATAAGCTACCCCAGTAGGTGAAATGTTAATTAAATCGACACTGATTCCTTCATTCGCCATTTCTTTAAACACATGCTGCTGCAAATCATATGCTGTTTCTTTTGCAAGTACTTTAATTTGCGTCACATTTGATACATGTGCAATACCTGTAACAGGACGTTCTTCTACATCACGGCCTTTTGTAGCGCCGTCAGATGCTGAAATAAGCGTACCTTCACTATCAGAGTACGTAGAACGTACACGAAGCGGTACTTTTGCATGCATCGCAATTTCAACTGCACGTGGATGAACGACTTTTGCACCTTGGTATGCCATGTTACAAATTTCGTTATACGTTACAGTTTGAAGGTGACGTGCATCTTTTACAATGCGAGGATCTGCAGTCATCACACCTTCTACATCTGTGAAGATATCGATATATTCAGCATGAAGCGCAACACCTAAAGCTGAAGCTGAAGTATCACTACCTCCACGTCCAAGTGTTGTCGTATCACCTTTTTTCGTTTGTCCTTGGAATCCTGTCACAACGATTACATCTACATTTTCTAGCTCTTCGTGTATACGATCACAATTCATTTCAATAATCTTAGCATTTGTAAAATCATCATTTGTTACAAAACCAGCTTGTGCACCATTTAATGCCGCTGCTTTTATACCGTTCTCATTTAACATGTTAGAGAAAACGATTGCTGAGATTAATTCTCCGCATGATAATAATAAATCTTGCTCACGATTAGAAATGTGAGATTCCTCTTGATTTACAAGACTTAACAACGTATCAGTTGCATATGGTTCACCTTTACGACCCATAGCAGATACGACAGTCACTACTTTATAACCCGCATCTAGCGATTTTTTTATATGATGAAGCGCATGCTTACGTCCATTTTCATCACGTACAGATGTGCCACCAAATTTTTGAACAATAATTTTCATATTTTGCACCTTCTCTTAGCCGTTTACACTAATTGTAATTTTACTAAGCGCTCTGCAATTTGAACAGAATTCCATGCAGCGCCTTTTAATAAGTTATCAGATACGACCCAAAGATGGAATCCTTTATCGTTATTTAAATCTTTACGGATTCTTCCAACGAATACTTCGTTTTTACCTACTGCAGTAGCTGGCATTGGATATAATTGCTCTTCTGGGTTATCTTGCAGAACGATACCTTCCGCATTTGCAAGTAAGTTCTTTAATTCCTCTACTGTTACGCCCTCTTTTTCTACTTCAATGTAAACAGACTCAGAGTGACCTGATACAACTGGTAAACGTACACATGTTGCCGCTACTTCTAATTCTGGCATATGCATAATTTTTTTCGTTTCATTAATCATTTTCATTTCTTCAAACGTAAATCCATTATCTTGGAACTTATCAATCTGTGGAATCGCGTTGAAAGCAATCGGGAAATGTTTCTTATCACCTGATACAGGTAAAACATTCGCCTTTACTTCTTCACCATTTAAGATTGCTTGTGATTGTTCATGAAGTTCTTCAATCGCTGCCGCACCAGCACCTGATACAGCTTGATATGTGGAAACGATTACTCGTTTTAAACCATATTGCTGACGAACTGGCTCAAGAGCTACTACCATTTGAATTGTAGAACAGTTTGGATTTGCAATAATACCGTTATGTTCTTTTAAGTCGTTTTCATTTACTTCAGGTACAACAAGTGGCACGTTTTCTGTCATACGGAATGCACTTGTATTATCAACAACAATCGCACCGCGCTTTGCTGCTTCTGGCGCTAATTGTTTTGATACAGATCCACCAGCACTAAATAGTGCGATATCTACTCCTTCAAAACTTTCAGGAGTTGCCTCTTGAACTGTAAATTCTTCGCCTTTAAATACAAGTTTCTTACCTGCAGATCGTTTAGATGAAAGTAACGTTAACTTCCCAATTGGAAATTCTCGTTTCTCTAAAGTATTTAACATTTGTTCACCAACTGCGCCGGTTGCTCCAACTACAGCGACATGAAAAGTTTTTTGCTTTTCCATCACTATGCCCCTTTCTAGATACCAATCCTTCTATAACTTAGAATGAGAAGGAGTATACAATACCCCTTCTAATCTTAATAACGTTAATTTTATCATATTCTACAGTAAGAATGATGGTTTCATCGAAAATTGTCCGTTTTTTTTCGTTTTTTAATTCATATATCTGAATTTTTCTACGACAACCGGTTGCAATTGCTTCCCTTGCAGCGCTTCTAATACTGTATCTTCCAGTAACTCCATGCGAGCTACCATTGAATTTGGTTTTTTCTCTGGTGCATCTTGACCGAATGGGACGAAGTAGATGTTTTTTGTAGCCATTAGGCGCATGAGATTTACCCCATTAAGTCCCAACGCATCATTCGTCGAAACAGCCAATACGACGGGCTTACCATTTCTTAGCGTCGCTTTCGCTGCCATTAATACCGGAGAGTCTGTCATTGCATTAGCAAATTTACTCATAGAATTTCCTGTTAGTGGTGCAATTACCATACAATCTAGTGGAATTTTAGGTCCTAGCGGTTCTGCGCCAACGATTGAATTAATCGCTTTAAAACCTGTTACTTCTTCAATCTTTTTAATCCACTCTGCCCCTTCTCCAAATCTCGTATTTGTTGATTGAACAGTGTAAGAAACAACTGGACGCACTTCAGCTCCCTCAGCAATTAACTTTTCTAAATGAGGCATTACTTCTTCGTACGTACAATGTGAACCAGTAAAACCAAACCCTATTCTTTTCCCTTTTAAATTCATTCCCCATTCTCCTTTCTTGCGATTACATCTTCTGCTAATAACTGAGAAAGAACGTTCGCTAAAATTTGTCCTGCTGTTTTTGGAGCAACAATACCTGGTAATCCAGGTGCTAACAGCGCTTTAACTCCCCTTTTTTCCGCATATCTAAAGTCGGTACCACCTGGTTTAGAAGCTAAATCAATTACTAACGTATGAGCTGGCATTTTTGAAATGACATTCGCTGTCACAACGAGATGAGGAATTGTATTAATGACAATATCGATATCCCCTACTTCTTTCTCAATGTCCTGCATATGAAAAGGAGAAAACATCATTTCTGTAATACGTGCAATATGTTCTGATCGTCTTGCTCCAACTTTGACATGGGCTCCTAATGATTGAAATGCTCTGGCAACGCTCATCCCTGTTCTACCAAATCCTAAAACCATTACATTAGAACCATGAATTGTATAGTCGGTATGTTGAATTACCATCATTAATGTACCTTCTACAGTTGGTATAGAATTGTAGATTGCCACATCATCACGATCAAATAATTTAATTAGTTTACGGTTTGTAGTAGATACGAGATTTTCCAAGTAAGGCGTACCAATACCTGAATATATAGTAAAATGTTCTGGTGTATTTTCAATTTGTTCTTTCGTTATAGAAACTTTTTCATTTGAAAAAATAGTATCTACTTCTCCCTTGGCATTTGTACCTGCAACTGGCAAAATAATTGCATCTACAGAAGTGAAATCTAAATTTTGTATACTTTCTTTTGCTGCCCCTGTGAAGCCATGGTCTAACTGATCAAACCCTATCAATGAAAGTTTCGCATCCAATTCAACGAGCTTGCGAATTACTTCTAGCTGTCTTGCATCTCCTCCTATGACAGCAATATGCATCTCAGTCAACATTCCCTAATTCACCTTCTTTTTCTGTCATTTATAAGAAAAGTGCCTACTTTTTCTTTTTCCTCCACATCATATGTAATGTACGAGTTTTAGGTGATTGAAAAACAAAAAGCACCCATCATGTATCCCCCTATTTGTATGCAGGAAGGCCCCACCTCAAAATTCGGCGTAGGAAAAGACATTATGTTGGATTTTGCTCTGAGTAAAATGAACAAAAAAGATGACCAAAATGGCCATCTTTCACTTCGAATTTGAACGATCTGTAATATCGCAAAGAATCATATCATGACCCACTTTTTTTATTTGACTCCATGCGACTCTTATTTCTTGTGGTTCCTTTTTAAAACCTCCCCATTTCCCAGCAGGTATAATAAGAGCCTGTATTTGTCCATCCTTCTCATCAATCTCTAAATCCACATAGCCTAAAACCCCCATTTTTTCTGCTCTTTCTAAATTAACAATTTCTTTCCCACTTAGTTCACTTAATCGCATACTCTCTCCCCCTACCCAAATTATTCATTTAAGTTATCCATAATTAGTACCTATTCTATATACCCACAAAAAATAACCGTATCTCATTTAAAAGAGATACGGTTATTTTTAAATCATATATGGTAATTACAGTTTTATTCCTTTTGGAAGTTTTCCATCTGGACTAATTAATGCTGCAGAAAATTCATCTGTAAACATGTTACGAATTAACTCATCTACATTTTCTTTTGTTACCGTGTTTACACTTTCAATAATCTCATCAAGTGAACGGTGCTTACGAAGTAGCAATTCATTTTTACCATTACGGCTCATACGACTATTCGTACTTTCTAAACTTAACATTAAGTTTCCTTTTAATTGCTCTTTACTATTCATAAGCTCTCTTTCTGTAATACCTGTATTTTTTAATGTTTCTAATGTTTCTTGCATTGTTTCATACAGTGTATCTAATTGTTGGCTACCTGTTCCACCATACAGCGTTAACATACCTGTATCTTCATAAGAAGAATGGTAAGAGAATACTGAGTAAGCTAACCCGCGTTGCTCACGTACTTCTTGGAATAAACGGCTACTCATACTACCACCTAAAACGTTATTTAATACAATTAAGTTATAAATATCTTCGTGTCCCATTTGTAAGCCTTTATATCCTAAACATAAATGAGCTTGTTCTGTTTCCTTTTTACGTGCTACCTTATTAAAATGGAAAATTGGGCTATGTACTTGTTCACGGTTTGTCGTTCCTTCATAACTACCGAAATATTGCTCTACTGTTTGTAAAAAGGCTTCATCAATATTTCCTGCAATTGATACAACTACATTTTCAGGTGTGTAATGATCCTTAATATATTGACGTAGCGTATCACCTGTAAACGTATTAAGCGTTTCTTCTGTTCCTAAAATAGGGTATCCAAGCGGATGCGTTTCATATGTTGCTTTCGTTAACATATCATGCACAATATCATCTGGAGCATCTTCGTACATTTTAATTTCTTCACATACGACATTCTTCTCTTTTTTCAGTTCTTCTTCATCAAATGTTGAATTAAAGAACATATCTGCTAATACATCTAGAGCATATTTAGCATGCTCATCTAGCACTTTTGCATAGTAACAAGTGTATTCTTTTGAAGTAAAAGCATTCACTTGTCCGCCAATGCTATCAAATGATTCTGCAATTTCACGTGCACTACGTGTTTCTGTTCCTTTAAAGAACATATGCTCTAAAAAGTGAGAAATCCCGTTATTTTTTTCATTTTCATTTCTTGATCCTGCATGGATCCAAATACCAATCGCAACCGATCTTACAGTTGGTATATTCTCCATAACTATTCTTACACCATTTTTACAAGTATATTTTTTAATCAAAAACTTTCCTCCTAATGCCAGTTTCTCTAAATAAGTGCTATTATTTAATGATAACAAGTTTAAGGATGAATGTCATGCAAATGTATTTAATCCACACGTTTTTCATCCAGTAATTCTGTTATATTCCCTACTTTATATCCTTGTTCCTTCAATTTTGTAATCATTGTATCTAATGCTTCTGTTGTGGACGAAGTAGGATGCATTAATACGATAGCACCTGGATGTATTTTTCTCATTACTCTCTGCAATAGTACACCTGGCTCAGGTCGCTTCCAATCAATTGTATCAACAGTCCACATAATCGTTCCCATTTGAAAATCATCTGCAATTTTCACGACTTCATCCCGAAAACTTCCACTCGGCGGTGCAAACCATCTTACCTTTTGATTCGTAGCTGCTTCGATCATTCGATTTGTTTTTTGTAACTGATCTCTTATTTCATCAGACGATAATGTTTTCATATTAGGGTGTGTGTAAGAATGATTTCCAACTTCTTGCTTTGCATCGACAATCATTTTTGCAAATCGTAAATTTTCTTTCACCCAACGTCCTTCTAAAAAGAAGGTCGCCTTCACATCATGTTTTTTCAATATTTCTAATATACGAGGCAAATACTCATTTCCCCATGCCACATTTATTGTTAACCCGACCATCTTTTTATCCGGATGACCTCTATAAATTGGTGCTGGTGATAAATCTTCTAAGTGGACACTCGGTGATACTTCCTTGAATTCAAGATGTTTTTGATCAAACTGCTTTAATTTCTTCATATTGTTATAGGATGCTTCCATATCAACTTGTCTTCCATTATATCCTGGTGTTGCTTTCCATATCTTATCAATCATCGCATTTTGCGGTGCAATCTCATATTGTTTTGCATGCTTTTGAATTTCTTCATATAAGTGATCCTGTGCAAAAACAGAATAAGAACCTGCACTGACATATAAAAAGAATATACATATGTATGCCAATATACGAGTTTTCATATAAACCCTCCCATTAACTATATAAAAAACCATTTTCCTTCTTATCTTTGTTAATTTGAGCGTTATAATGAAAACTATACCTATACTGACATAAAAATATATGCAAATCATATTTTTACATAACAAAAAAAGCCAGTTAAACTGGCTTTTCCTTATTGCTGCTCTTGTTTGTTTTCTTCTTTAGCAGCTTCTTTTTCTTGCTCTTCTTTTAGCAATACTTTTCTAGATAAATTCACGCGACCTTGCTTGTCAATCTCGATAACTTTAACTGTAATTACATCACCGATTTTCACAACGTCTTCTACTTTACCTACACGCTCAAGTGCAAGTTCAGAAATGTGAACTAATCCATCTTTACCGCTGAATAATTCAACGAAAGCACCGAATTTCTCAACACGTTTCACTTTTCCTTCGTAGATTTCCCCTACTTGTACTTCGCGAACGATATCCTCGATAATTTTCTTAGCTTTGTCGTTCATTTCTTGATTTATTGAAGAAATGAATACTGTACCATCTTGCTCGATGTCAATTTTAACGCCAGTTTCTTCAATAATTTTATTGATTTGTTTACCGCTTGGTCCGATAACGTCACGGATTTTATCTGGGTTAATTGTCATTGTAATAATCTTTGGAGCGTACGCTGATAATTCAGTGCGTGGCTCTGCAATTACAGATAACATATGATCTAGAATGTGCATACGACCAACTTTCGCTTGTTGTAATGCCTCTTCTAAAATTTCACGAGATAGACCATCGATTTTAATGTCCATTTGTAGTGCAGTTACACCGTGTGCTGTACCTGCTACTTTAAAGTCCATATCACCTAAATGATCTTCCATACCTTGAATATCAGTTAAAATTGTGTAATGCTCACCTGATTTAACTAGGCCCATTGCAATACCTGCAACTGGAGCTTTAAGTGGAACACCAGCATCCATCATTGCTAAAGTACTACCACAAATACTCGCTTGTGAAGTAGAACCATTTGATTCTAATACTTCAGATACAAGACGGACTGTGTATGGGAAATCTTTTTCAGACGGAATTACAGGCTCAAGAGCACGTTCTCCTAGTGCACCGTGACCAATTTCACGACGACCTGGTCCACGCATTGGTCTTGTTTCACCAACACTAAATGATGGGAAATTGTAATGGTGCATAAAGCGTTTTGATTCTTCTACACCAAGGCCATCTAAAATTTGCACATCGCCTAATGCGCCTAATGTACAAATACTTAATGCTTGTGTTTGTCCACGTGTGAATAAACCAGAACCGTGTGTACGAGATAAAATGCCAACCTCTGATGCTAATGGACGGATTTCGTCACCTTTACGGCCATCTGGGCGGATTTTCTCAACTGTAATAAGACGACGTACTTCTTCTTTTACAATTTTATATAAAATCTCATTTACTTGTCCTAATGTATCAGCATCAGCTTCTTGCGCTTCGTAATGCTCAATTACACGCTTTTTCACTTCGTTAATTGCATCTTCACGTGCATGTTTCTCATGTACTTGAATTGCAGAATGCATATCCTTCTCAGCCATTTCACGTACAGATTGGTTAAGATCAGCGTCAACTTCATAAAGTTTCACTTCTGATTTCTCTTTACCTACAGCTTGTACAATCTCTTCTTGGAATGCAATTAGACGTTTAATTTCGTCATGACCAAACATAATTGCTTCTAACATTGTTTCCTCAGGCACTTGATCTGCTCCTGCTTCAACCATGTTAATTGCATCTTTCGTACCAGCTACAACAAGGTGAATATCACTTTGTTCTTGCTGTTCTACTGTTGGGTTGATAACGAATTCGCCGTTAATACGACCAACTGTTGCACCCGCGATCGGACCTTCAAATGGAATGTCTGAAATCGATAACGCTAATGAAGAACCAAGCATAGCTGCCATTTCAGAAGAACAATCTTGATCAACACTCATTACGATGCTGACAACTTGTACTTCGTTACGGAAACCATCTGCGAAAAGTGGACGAATTGGACGGTCGATTAAACGACTTGCCAAAATTGCTTTTTCACTTGGACGACCTTCACGTTTAATGAAACCGCCAGGAATTTTTCCGACTGCATATAAACGCTCTTCATAGTTTACTGTAAGTGGGAAGAAATCTACATTTTTTGCTTCTTTTGATGCAGTTGCTGTAGATAGAACCGCCGTATCGCCATATCTTACTAATACTGCTCCGTTCGCTTGCTTTGCAAGCTGACCTGTTTCAACTGTTAGCTGGCGACCAGCTAAATCTATCGAGAAGACTTGCTTTTCTTGACTCATTTAAGTACCCCTCTCAATTTAAAGTATTCAATTCTTCTATGTAAATGGATAGTATATCACAATATTCTACCTCTAGTATTACCGAAAATGAAGTAAGCTATAAAGAGTAGAAGATATATTTTTACCTAACAAAAAAGCGGGAATATTCCCGCTTCTTTGACTATCGACGTAAGCCAAGCTTTGTGATTAATTCACGGTAACGTGTGATATCGCTATTACGAAGGTAAGTTAGTAAGTTACGACGTTTACCAACCATCTTTAATAGACCACGACGTGAATGATGATCTTTCTTGTGAGTACGTAAGTGCTCGTTTAGAGTGTTAATTTGCTCCGTTAGGACAGCAATTTGAACCTCTGGAGAACCAGTATCAGTCTCATGAGTTCTAAATTGTGCAATGATTTCATTTTTACGCTCTTGTGTTAAAGCCATCCTATTTCACCTCCTATTAATTAAACCCCCGATTACCTAGCAAGCGTCGGTGAGTCGCAATGCCAAGCAATGGTTGTCATAAAGTACATAACATAGAATACTACTTTTCATTTGAAAAAGCAAGTATATTCTTTTCGTTCGCAAAATATTCTTGTGCTGTTTTCTTATCTTTAGCGATTTGTTCAACTAACTCATCGATGCCATTGAATTTCTTCTCTTCTCTTATACGCATATGCCACTCTACTGTAACATTTTGATCATATATGTCTTTGTTAAATTCAAATAAGTGCACTTCAATAGATAGTTGGCGCTCATCTTCTTTAAAGGTTGGTTTATATCCAATATTACATACACCATCGTACCATTCATCGTGAACTTTTAATCTCACTGCATAAACACCTACAGGTGGTAATAGATACTCATCACTTAAACCTACATTAGCTGTTGGGAAACCAATTTGACGTCCACGTTTATCACCGTGTACAACCGTTCCTCCTACTGTATATGCCCTACCTAAAATAGATGGAATTTGCTCCATTTCGCCATTTCGAATTAACTTTCGTAATGCCGTAGAACTTACTTTCTCTTCTTGAAATTCAACTTTTTCAATCACAGTCTGTGTAAACTCCCCTCTTGCATGAAATGGTAAAGTCTCCATCTTTCCTTTTCCTAAACGTCCATATGAATAATCAAATCCTGCTACTACATGTTTTACATTTAAACCAATAATATAATCATCTACAAATTGTTGTGGCAATAAGCCTGCAAATGATTCATCGAATTTAACAACATATAATATATCGATTCCTAAACTCTCGACTATTTTTTCTTTATCACACATTGGTGTAATATACTCCGCATGCGCTTCCTTTTTACCTAAAACAACAGATGGATGCGGATAAAATGTCATCACTGCACTTTTATATCCTCGTTCATCCGCTATTTGTTTCGCAGTTCGAATCACACATTGATGTCCTAAATGAATGCCATCAAAAAATCCTAATGCCATTACAGTAGGTGGTAATTCTAATTTATTTTGTTCATGTGGATGAGTTAAATGAATAAGTTTCACGCTTGAATTCACCTTTTTCTGTAATAATCCTTCCAATAATTCATTATAGCTTTAGTTCTTGATTATTCACAAGTACTTTCATCGGCTTTAGCATACCAGGGTGTTTTGGATGGTGCTCATAAATTGCAAGGCAACGATCGTTTTTATCAAACACTGTTATAAATGGCGCCGTTATTTGCAATTCATTTTTTAAGAACATACCATTTTTTATTTTTTCTGCTTGCTTTTCATCTACAACCATTTTCGGGAACTTACTTAACGCTTCATCAATTGAAATGAAGATAGACTCTACTGTTCCATTTTGCACGTTTTCTTCAATTTCTTCAAATGATATGCAATCTTCTAATACAAATTCACCTGAAGCCGTTCTTACAAGGTGAGACATATGTGATGGAAAACCAAGTTTTTCACCAATCATTACCGCTAATGTTCTTACATATGTGCCTTTACTACACGTTACACGGAAACGGAATGAAATATTTTCTCCTTCAAACACTTCACGTTCATCCAGTAATACAAATTCATGAATTGTAATTGTACGAACTGGACGTTCAACCTCTTGTCCTGCTCTTGCATATTCATATAATTTTTTCCCGTTAACTTTTACAGCCGAAAACATCGGAGGCATTTGCTCAATCGTACCTGTTAATGCGGCAAGAACCTCTTCCACTTCTTTACGAGTAATAACACGATCTACATGTTTCGTTTCCACAACTTCACCTGAAGCATCTTCAGTTGTTGTTGAAAACCCTAATGTTACTTCACCTTCATATGTTTTCGTTTCACTTGTTAAAAATTGTGCAATCTTCGTTGCTCGTCCAACACAAATAGGCAATACTCCTGTTACATCTGGATCTAATGTTCCTGTATGACCAATTCGTTTTTCACGCAATATCTTTCTTAATTTAAATACACAATCGTGTGATGTCATGCCTTTTGGCTTATGTAATAATACTACACCTTCCATATATGTTCACCTCATCGTAATTCTTTCATAATCATTACCTAAAACTTATTTTACATTGAAAAAATGGATAGACAAATGTCTATCCATTATTCTTCACGTTTACCTTCTTTATTAATTTCATGTAAAAGTGTATCAATTCGATGACCATATCCGATAGATTCATCAAATTCAAAGGAAATTTCAGGCGTTTTACGAAGACGAATACGTTGGCCAATTTCTGAACGAATGAAGCCTTTTGCCTTCGCTAAACCTTTTAATGTACTTTCTTTCTGTTCTTCATCACCTAAAACAGAAATATATACTGTAGCAATTTGTAAATCTCCACTCACTTGTACATCTGTTACAGTAACAAATCCGACACGTGGATCTTTAATTTTACGACTGATGATGTCGCCTAATTCTTTTTTCATTTGCTCGCCTACACGGTTTGCACGTAATTTCATAACTCTTCACCTCATTCAATACCATTCCAATTGTGTTATCGTACGTTCAATTTCAGGAAATGAATCGATATACTCAAGTACACGATTCATTTCTTTTTCACAAATAACACGATTTGAGGATACGGAAACAATCGCAATTTCTGTACGTTGCCATACATCTTGATGCCCTACTTCTGAAACAGCTACGTTATAACGCTGTTTCACACGAGTTAACACCCGTTGCAAAATTGCTCGTTTCTCTTTTAAAGAATGCACATCGTAAATCATACACTCGAATGAGAGAGAAGCGATAATCATCGCTTCACTTCTTCCATAATGTACGCTTCAATGATGTCCCCTTCTTTAAGATCGTTGTATTTCTCAATTGTAATACCACACTCATAGTTTTGAGCAACTTCTTTTACGTCGTCTTTGAAACGTTTTAACGTATCAAGTTGACCTTCATAGATTACCACACCATCACGGATAATACGCACGCCGCTATCACGTGTAATTTTACCATCTGTTACGTAACAACCTGCGATTGTTCCAACTTTTGTTACTTTAAACGTTTGACGTACTTCTGCTTGACCGATTACTTTTTCTTCAAATTCTGGATCTAGCATACCTTGCATCGCTGCTTCGATCTCTTCGATTACTTTATAAATAATGCGGTGTAAACGAATATCAACGTTCTCTAATTCAGCTGTACGCTTCGCATTTACATCTGGGCGTACGTTAAATCCAATTACAATTGCATTAGATGCAGAAGCTAAAATAATATCAGATTCTGTAATCGCACCTACGCCTGTATGGATAATTTTAACTTTAACACCTTCAACATCAATTTTACGTAGTGATGCTGCCATTGCTTCTACAGAACCTTGTACGTCCGCTTTCACAATTAAGTTAATTTCTTTTACATCGCCCTCTTGGATTTGTTGGAATAAATCTTCAAGGCTTAATTTAGATTTCTCACCACGTTGAGCAAGTAGCGCTTCTTGTGCACGTGATTCACCGATTTGACGAGCTTTCTTCTCATCAGCGAATGCCATGAAACGATCTCCTGCTTGTGGTACTTCGTTTAAACCTGTAATTTCAACAGGAGTTGATGGACCAGCAACTTTTACACGACGACCAATATCACTTACCATTGCACGAACACGACCGAATGTAGTTCCAACAACGATTGGATCTCCTACTCGAAGCGTACCGTTTTGAACAAGTAATGTCGCGATAGTTCCTTTACCTTTATCAAGTTGGGCTTCAATTACAGTACCAGTTGCATAGCGGTTTGGATTTGCTTTATACTCTTCTACTTCACTTACAAGAAGAATCATTTCTAGTAAATTGTCAATTCCTTCACCTTGAATCGCAGAAATTGGTACGAAAATTGTGTCTCCGCCCCATGCTTCTGGAACTAATTCATATTCTGTTAGTTCTTGCATTACGCGATCAGGGTTCGCAGCTGGTTTATCCATTTTATTCACAGCAACAATAATTGGTACTCCTGCTGCTTTCGCATGGTTAATTGCTTCAACTGTTTGTGGCATAACACCGTCATCAGCTGCAACAACAAGGATTGTAATATCCGTTACTTGTGCACCACGAGCACGCATCGTTGTAAACGCCGCGTGACCAGGTGTATCTAAGAATGTAATTTTCTTGTCATTTACTTCAACTTGGTATGCACCAATATGCTGAGTAATTCCACCCGCTTCACCAGCAGTTACTTTAGAGTTACGGATAGAGTCAAGCAATGTTGTTTTACCATGGTCAACGTGTCCCATGATTGTAACTACAGCTGGACGCTCTTTTAAGTTCTCTTCATCATCTTGCTCATCGATGAATGTTTCAAACTCAGTTTCGCTTACAATTACTTCTTCTTCTACTTCAATACCGTAGTCGTTAGCAATTAACTCAATTGTATCTTTATCTAAGTCTTGGTTAATTGTTGCCATAATTCCAAGCATGAAGAGCTTTTTAATAATTTCAGATGGCTCTTTACTTAATTTCTTAGCAAGATCACCTACTGTAAGACTTCCAGAGAAAGTAATTTTATCTGGTGTTTCTACAGTTTGTGTTTGTTGTCTTCCAGCAAAGTTCTCTTGACGCTTGTCTTCGTTTCCTTTGCCTTTTTTCTTTTTCTTATTGCTGTTCTTTTTACTACGAACAACTTTTTCTTCTACTTCAAACTCATCTGCAACAGAAGGTTTTTCAGTTTGATACTCATTATCTAATTTGTTTACTACTTCATCGTCTAACATTGTCATATGATTCGAAACCTCGAT